>DUIO01000128.1 GCA_013330315.1 Methanosarcina sp.
ATTTTTGATCAATATGAAGAATTAAATATAAGAAAACTGAAACCAGAACAAAAATTCAAGCAAATTCAAATCTTCTTTGCCTTAACAGACTTCTTTCTAGTTCTCAAAAGCACTATAATTACTCCCAGTACTATGAGGGAAAAACCATAGATCATGATATCAAGGCTGATCTGAAAAAAAAGGAAAACGGCAGACATGGCGCCAAGTGAAGGGAGCAGGGGCAAACGCCCGATATTGAAAGGAACTTTGAAAGGCCGCTCTCTTTCGGGTTGAGTATAACGGAGCTTTATCAGAGAGATATTGACCATAAAAAAGACGATAAAAATCATAAAATTTGCAATATTTGCTACGGTTGATATGTCCCCTATCAGGACAAAAAGGCTCGAAATGAATGCAATCCCCAGGATTGAAACCCATGGGGTCTTGAAGCGGGGATGTACACGCGCCATANNGGGCGATCCAGGAAAGGGCTACAAAAGCATCATTTCCCAGGGCAACAGCTGCAACATCTGCAAGCGGAACTTCGGATCGTCCTAAAACGTTGAAATCAAGGACACTAACAGCAGATACGGCTACGCAGACATACAGGAGAATAGTAACTGAAATCGCAATAAGAAGAGCTTTTGGGGTTGTTTTCTCTGCATCCTTTACTTCCTGAGAAAGCCTTACAATATCCTCAAAACCTAAAAATGCAAAGAAAATCAGGGCAGAAGCCTCAAAAATCCCCGCAAGGTCCGGAGCTTCGAAATAATTTACCGTTCCGAAATGAGGAATTCCTATGTAGATAATTATCAGGAGCCCTGTAAGCTCTATCAGGGATATGAGAACCGCCAGCCTCGCGGATTCCTTTATCCCGTAAACCATGATAATGCTGAGAAAGATAAACAGTCCTATTGCTCCACCTAAATTCCCAGCGCCAAATAAGCTTCCAAAATATCTCCCAAACCCAAGGGCAACAGCAGAACTCGTAATTACTACAAAATAAATGACAAGCAACCCTACGAATAACCCCACGCGCTCCCCAAAAGCTTTCTTTACAAACTCGTATTCGGCTCCTGCCCGAGGATACATTGAAGAGAGCTCCATGTAGCTGAAAGCAGAAAGTGCGGCAGTAACTCCTGCAAACAAAAAAGAAAACCACACTAAATTGCCTGCAAGCCCGGCAGCCTTTCCCATAAGCACGTAAATTCCGGCCCCAAGAATGTTGCCAATTCCGGCTAACGTAATCTCTATTAAACTGAGCTCCCTTTTTAATTCGGATTTCTCTTCCATAATACACTCCTGTCTCCGGCTGAATCNNAAGCTCTCAGAATAATTTTAGCGTACAATTTTTCAGGAATAATAATTTCTATGTGAGGTAAAATTCGTCCAGATTATCCCTTCATTTTTTGAGCGAGTTCTCTGCCAATCTCTTCAACTTTTTTGAGGTCATCTTCCTTTGCCCTGCCTTTGACCTGAAGAGTCCCCACTACCTCCATATTTGAAGGAGCCAGGATATCCCCTGCCTGTCTCAATGCGCCTCCTCCCCAGCCAAATGAACCGAGAACAACTCCGTATCTGGCTGGAGGCTTAAGTGCTTTCACCAGATAAGCACCGTACAGGGCAAGCGGGTGCATGCCTGCAAGCACTGTAGGCGTTCCGAGGATAATGGCTCTGGAATCAACCAGTTCTCTGGCAACATCTCCAATATCCGAGACTGTAAGGTCATATACTCTTACATCAACGCCTTCTTTTAATAAGGTCTCTGCAATTGTACCTACCATTTCCTTGGTAGAGCCCCACATGCTCACATAGACGATGAGGGCTTTATTCTCAGTCTCTCCCGCAGTCCATTTTTTATAGGGCTCAATTATACGCTTGGGATTTTTGTAAATAGGTCCGTGGCTTGGAGCAATAATCCTGATATCAAGATCCTCTATTTTTTCAAGAGCTTTCGCCCCCATTTTACCAAATGGCATCATAATTTCGCCATAGTAGCGTTTTGCCAGAGGAATTAAGTCTTCCAGGTCTTCATCATAGACTCCATGGGCGGTGTGAGATCCGAAAAAGTCGCATGGGAAAAGAATTTTTTCTTCCGGGAGGTATGTAAACATGGTTTCAGGCCAGTGCAGCCAGGGTGCTTCGATAAAGCGGAGAGTTCTTCCTCCCAGGTCAAGAGTATCCCCTTCGGCAACGACTTTAACCCTGCCTTCAGGCAGCTCATGATATAGGCTTGCCAGCTTCACACCTCTTTCAGTAGTGACTAGTACAGAATTCGGTGACCTGTCCATAATATATCGGATGGCGTTCGCGTGGTCAGGTTCGGCATGGTTCATAATCAGGTAGTCCAGTTTTTTCAGGTCCGAAACAAGGTTTAGCTTTTCTTCGAACTCTGCTTCAAAACCAGGGTTCACGGTATCGATAAGAGCTGTTTTTTGATCTCCTTTTACAAGGTAAGCATTATAACTCGTTCCCTGGGGCAGAGGGATTAAAGCGTCAAACATCCTGCGACTCCAGTCCTTTGCCCCAACCCAGAATACATTCCGGGCTATTTCTGGAATATTATAATTATCCATATCTGTATCCCCTCTCTAATGTCGGTAGAAAAGAAGCAAAACAGGAAATTGGAAAACCTGATTACCGCTCCCACCCGACAGCTTTTATAATCAGTCTCTTTTATAACCAGTCTATATGTATTCGTCCAATATATGTATTAGCTGTGCTCGTCCGAGGCGTTCTTCAGGCGATTTCTAAAAAATATGTACGGATGATATGAAGTATACAGCCTACAAGTATCTTTTTTTAAAATATCACCCCTCCGAAACATTGGAGGAAAAGAAAAGCTTATATAGACAGCAGTAAGTTATCTTCTTCCTAGCAGGCTATAATTCACAAATTTACAACTAATGTCTGAACATAAAAGCCTGAAAATATTCAGTATTGAATTGAGGCTTTGATACTCGAATATAATACAACCGTAAAGAAGGGATATTTATGAAAGCATCATCAATAGAGCTTAATCCAAATAAGCTGGTACAGTATCTCAATAAACCAGCAAGCGAATTCACCAAAGAAGACATTATAAGGTTCATCAAGGAAAACGGCATTAAGATGCTTAACTTCCGCTATGTTGGCGGAGATGGAAGACTTAAAGCCCTTACCTTCGTAATAAGAGATGAAGAACACCTTGACAATGTACTTTCCGCTGGAGAAAGAGTAGACGGATCAAGTCTTTTTACATATATCGAGGCAGATTCAAGCGACCTCTATGTCCTCCCTAAATACAGGACTGCCTTCGTAAATCCTTTTGAAGAGATTCCAACCCTGGATATCCTCTGTTCTTACTTCGACAAGGATGGAACTCCATTAAAAAGTGCTTCCGAAACCATTATGAAGAAATCTCTTGAAGTCCTGACCGAGAAGACAGGCTATGAACTTCAGGCAATGGGAGAACTCGAATACTACATCATTGCTAACAAAGATGAAGTCAACATGGGCTTCCCTGCAGTTGACCAGAGAGGATACCACGAGTCCAACCCCTTCACCAAATTCGACCAGCTCAGGAAAGAAGCAATGATGTACATCTCCGAAGCTGGCGGAAAAATCAAGTACGGGCACTCCGAAGTCGGAAACTTCACTGACGCTAAGTACTACTATGAGCAGAACGAAATCGAATTCGAAACCGACACACCTGAGAACAGTGTTGACCGTCTGCTTATTGCAAAATGGATGCTCAGAATGCTTGCTGACCAGTACGGTGTAACTGTAAGCTTTGCACCAAAGATCACTGTAGGAAAAGCCGGAAGCGGGCTGCACGTCCATATGAAGCTCCTGAAAGACGGAAAGAGTGTCATGGTCGAGAACGGAAATGTTAGTGACACTGCAAAGCGCGCAATGGCTGGTCTTCTTGACATTGCAGCAGGAATTACTGCCTTTGGAAACAGAATCCCAACATCCTACCTGCGCCTTGTTCCTCACCAGGAAGCCCCGACCAACATCTGCTGGGGAGACAGGAACCGCTCTGCCCTTGTCCGTGTGCCCCTTGGCTGGTTCTCTAAAGAATCCAGTGAAATGATAGGCATCGCCAACCCAACTTACAATGATGAGTTCAGGGACCACAGCTACAAGTCAACCTTTGAATTC
>DUIO01000045.1 GCA_013330315.1 Methanosarcina sp.
AGAGTAATACTCCTTTTGGCGGCTCAATTCCTATCCGAGCAAATCGTTCAGGCTCAGTCAACGGAAGTTCTACTGCTTCCTGGAGTTCCTGAATCTGCTCATCAAGGCCACCTATCTGGTCATAGTCCACTTCAACACTTTCGATAACCTCCATTGCAGCGACAAAGGGCTCTTCCGTGGAAGGGATAACCTCTGCAATGGCAAGTGTATGCTGGTTCAAGGCAACCTTTGCCCCGGGCAGCAGTTTTTTCTCGTCAATGTATTGTGAGACGTTAACCAGAAATTGAGGTCCGTTACTGCTACGGACAATTATACGATCATTTTTGATCACATCAATAACCGTACNNCGTACCGATGATCAGTGGAGAGGTTTTCATTCGATCGAGCTCTGACTGCAGCTTTCGTATCTCTCTCTCATACTTGATCTTCTGGTTCTCCAAATAGCGTTTCTCAGACTCTATCTGGCTACACTGCTCTTCCAGAAAACTGTTGCGGCTTTCGAGTTGCCTCACTCGGTCCTGGACGCTTTCAGTTGACTCCCCCAGCTCTCCAGGCTCGATTCCGTCATACACAGATCCGGGCTTCACAAGGTGACTGCGCATGCTTTCATCCTTACTTTTGGTACTTTCCGTCATGGAGCTCCGAATATTATTTAAGTTCATACCGTATATAGCGTTTTCGAAGTGATCAATATGCAGTGCGAAATATGTGGTGCAGAGATCCGCGGGAAGCCTATATGCATTACAATTGATAACAGTGAACTTCAGGTCTGCCAGAAATGTGCTCCTTACAGGAAGCCCGTCGACAAGCGGACCCCTGTGTCAAGAAAAGTCTCTCCGGTAGTTCGTACGGTACCACGGACTGAAAAGAAACCAAGAAAGGATTTTTTCGATATTTTGAAAGACGAACTCCTGGATGATTATGATCATATTATCCGGGAAGCAAGAGAAGCAAGAGGCTGGTCTCAGGAAGACCTGGCTGAGAATATCAAGGAAAAAGCATCCCTTATCAAGAAGATAGAACGAAGAGAAATCGTACCCGAGGATTCTGTTAGAAAGAAGCTGGAACATACCCTTAATATCAAACTTACCGAGCGCGTGGATACCGCAGAGCAGGAAGTTTCTCATATGAGGAAAGATACCACTCTCGGGGATATCGTTAAGATCAAGCGCAAGTAAGTTGTAAGACCTGAAAAATTTCAGCTCTGGTTCTGTTTCGGCAGCTTTGCAGTTTCCAGCAGGTTTTTTCCTTCCTAAAATAAACGGAGGAGAGAATTTAAGTCTGAAGAGGCTCTACTTTGAGTCTCTTCGGCTATCTGCTCAAGAATACTGTCTAATCGACAGTTACAGTCTTTTCATAACTTTCTTCACGCTATTTCGTATTTTTCTATGGCTTATCAGAGAACTATTTATTGGAAAACTTCTGCTTTTCTATTCTTTTATAGTATTCTTTTCAAAGCCGGCTCTTGAAGATATTAAAGCTCGATTTCTATATCATAGACCTTTTCAGGGTTTTCTTTATGGATAGTCCAGAAAGGCTCCTCTCCATATGTTTCCATCAATTTTATTGTCCTTTTCGGGATTGTTTTCGGGCCAAGTACAGCGCCCGGTCTGTCAGGGTCGTCTATGTAATCGGTTTCCATCATAAAACGAGTTCCCTCTTCGATTGCCTGCTCGATTGCCCCTTTAGCTGATATTACCCCTGGAAAAATCCCCAATCCTTCGCATATTTTTACAAGAGGGGGNNGCCTGTTTTTTTTGCCCTTTCAGCTATATCCCTAAGTTCGGGCTCCCCCACGCTTTCGGTATGTAGCTGTACCGCGCAGTCCTGTTCTTTTCCTAACGAAAAGGCATGCTCCATTATCTCATTCGAAGCCTCCCACATATCTGAAGACACAGGGTAGTGTGGGCGCCCTGACTTTATCCCTACTGCAAGACCTTTTTCGACATATCCTGCAGCAAGCTCAAGTCCTCTTTTCATAATTTCCGTAGCTTCCGGCAGTTCCATATACTCCGTAAGTTTTGAGACCTCGGCGGGATGAACCCCAAGAACGGGAAAAGCTCCAACCCCAATCTCGCGGATTTTAGACGCGATTTCTATGGTCTCGTCAAAGACTGTAAGGTAGTCCTCGGGTTTTTTGACTGTAACTCCAAGGGACCAGCTTGGTTTGGTGACCAGGATTATATGGGTCCCACCTGAATTATGAAACTCCTTTACGGCTTCAAGGCCTCTCGCCCTCGGGTCTATGTGCATATGGTTGTCGGTAATCGGGATTTTTGCAGGCATGGTTATTTCCTCAAGTATTTTTTCTAAAAACTTTCTTCAGGACTATCTGATATTAAAACCAATTCCATCGGAGTATGGAGGAGGAATTATATTCTGCAATCCCATATCTATTCCAAGGAATCCCATATCTATTTTCCTTAAAGTTATTACTCCATATTATTACCCAAAAGTTGAAATATGAGCCTTACATTGAGTACGCGGCAAGATTCAATTATACTTACCAAATTCTTAGAAAAGTTCCCCCTTTTTTAGCTTTTCATCGCTACGGTTCTTTTAACACGAACCTACAAATCTGGTGATAACATGACCAAAACCGCAGCAGTAATCAAAGGTGACGGGGTAGGCCCCGAACTCGTGGACGCAATGCTTAAAGTTGCAGACNNTCCCCGAGAAGTGTAGCCGTATCCATCAGGAGAAAGTACGACCTTTATGCCAACGTCAGGCCAATAAAGACTTTCCCTAACTCAAGTGCGCCTCTCGGGGATGTAGAAATGGTCTGCGTCCGTGAAGGGACGGAAGGGCTCTACATTGGAGAAGAAATTCAGTTAACAGATGACGTATCCATTGCGATCAGGAAGATTACCCGCACGGCATCCGGCAAAATTGCTCGCTACGCCTTTGAGGAAGCCAAAAAGAGAGGCTACGATGCCGTTGTGCCAATTCACAAAAGCAATATTCTGAAATTGACCTGTGGCTCTTTTCTTGAAGAAGTTGAAAAGGTTTCAAAAGATTATCCTAATATTGAGGTCTGGCCCTATCACATTGATAACATCGCCCAGCAGCTTATCAAGAACCCTCAGATCTTCAATAAAAAGGTCCTCCTTTCCACCAACCTCTTCATGGANNAACCGAGCATGTGATTTCCGAAGGCCGGTATGTGACCTATGACCTCGGTGGCAGTGCAAAACTCAGCCAGATGGCCGATGAGATTGCAAGACAGACCGAAAAGATCCTTAAATAACTAAAATAGCTAATAAAGTTTAAACTGATTAATAAAGTTTAAGCTAATATTAGATTTAGGCTGAGATTAAGGTAAATTCAAGTTGATATTAAGCTTA
>DUIO01000303.1 GCA_013330315.1 Methanosarcina sp.
TTTCTCTTTTAATTCAAGAAAGTTTTCAGGGGGCTTAAATGCATGGGGGAGCCGGACACTTTCAATATCAAAACAGGGCAAAAGTGCACCATCTTTCAGGCATAAGAGACCGGCTTCAAGTGCACGGGCCCTTACCTCGGAGGCAGTCTTTGGAGAAAACCATTTAAGGTCAAAGGCGAGAGAAAACTCGAAGTCTTTTTCCGGGAGAGAGGCTGCAAGATTTTTTTTAAAAGGAGCCGAAATAACACGTTTAAGTTCTTCCATTCACGAACCTCTAAAATACCGGCACCGGNNATTTTTTTCGGAATTATCCTTTAATTCGGCTTGCTTATGAGTTCAGAAGGGTTACAAGCTTGGCATTAAGGATGCCAGGGACCTGCCTGACCTCGTCGAGGATAGCATCGGAAACATCGGAGTCGACGTTAAGGACCATCATAGTCACGCCTCCAACTTCAGATCTTCCGACCTGCATGCCTGAGATATTGATGTTGTTTTTACCGAGTACCATGCAGCAGGGCCCGATTACATTCGGTTTGTTAATGTGTTTGGCAAAGATCATACGGCCAGCTGGGAAGATGTCTACCTTGTCATCATCGATAGAAACTATCTTGGGTTCATCCCCAACAACAGTTCCTGCGACCATTTTTGTTGATCCTCCACTGGAGAGCCTGATACTTACAGTGGAAGAATATTCTTCTGCAGATTCGGACTTGCTTTCTACTACTGCAATTTTTCTGGACTTCGCAAGAATCGGAGCATTAACATAATTTACCCCGGACCCGACGGCCATTTCAAGCAGCCCTTTGAGTGCAGAGACTGTGAGAGGCCTGGTATCTTTGCCGGAGATTTCCCCATTGTATGCGATTTCTACTTTTTCGTAGTTACTGTCTACGAGCTGGCCTGCGATTTTGCCCATGAGCTCTGCGAGCCTGATGTACGGAGCAAGAACCGCCATAGCTTCGGGCTTTACGGATGGAATATTGATTGCATTCTTTGCAAGCCCGCCGGAAAGGACGGAAACAACTTCGTTGGCAATATCGATTGCAACATTAACCTGAGCTTCCTGTGTAGAGGCACCGAGGTGAGGAGTTACGATAACATTGTCAAAGTTAAGAAGAGGGCTGCCAAAAGGAGGCTCTTCAACAAACACGTCCAGGGCTGCACCGCCTACTTTGCCGCTTTCAAGGGCTCTTATCAAGGCTTCTTCATTTATAATGCCGCCGCGGGCACAGTTGAGAATTCTGACTCCCTTCTTCATGAGGGCGAACTGTTCGTCATCAAGAATATTTCTGGTTTCCTTGATAAGAGGAGTATGTACTGTGATATAGTCAGCCCCTTCTGCGATCTCATTAACCGTAGCCAGCTTAACTCCAAGTTCCATAGCCCGCTTCTCGGAAATGAAAGGATCGTATCCCATAAGATTCATCTCAAGCCCTGAAGCTCTCTTTGCAACTTCTGACCCAATTCTTCCGAGCCCTATAACTCCCAGAGTCTTGCCCTTGACCTCAATACCCGTGAACTTGTTGCGCTTCCATTCTCTAGCTTTCAAGGAGGCATTTGCCTGCGGAATATTCCTGGACATTGCCATCATCATGGCAATTGTGTGTTCTGCTGCCGAAATCATGTTCCCTTCTGGGGCATTGGTCACAATGATTCCTTTCTTTGTGGCTGCGTCAACATCTACATTGTCTACTCCGACCCCTGCCCTTCCAATAATCTTCAGGCTGTCAGCAGCCTCGATTATTCTCTGAGTAACCTGAGTACCGCTGCGTATTACAAGGGCATCGTAGCCTTTGATCTTTTCCACCAGTTCATCTTCCGAGAGACCGGTGCAAACATCAACATCAAAATGTTCTTTTATGATCTCCAAACCTTCATTGGAGAGTGAGTCGCTGACTAATACTTTCATGTCAATTTCTCCAGATAAATACGATAAACGTGAGACGGTAAATTTTAACAAAGAATACCAATCAACTTAATCACACTTAAGCATTATCACATGTTTTCAGGAAAGGGTTTACTTATTCCAGAGTGATTTTTTCATATCCGAGACTCCGTGTAAGTCCCCTCCTATAATCAACCTACAAGCCTTATAATCCCGATTTTTGGCTCGTAACACTGCCCGCCCGCAAGGAGAGAGCGTACAACCTCCTCGACTACCTCTTCAGGAATGCCTCTTGAAACTGCAGAATCTACAAAGGCAGCGTAATCAATTCCTTTGCTTCCTCCCATTTCCCTGAGCAATTCAAGTACAAACTCCTTCTGATCAGCCTTAGCTTCTGCAGTATCTTCGGCTTCAAGGTTAAGAGCTTTTAGCCCTTCCCTGATAGAGGCTCTTAGCTGTCTTGCAAATTCCTGAGGGGCTCGCTCCCTTTCAAGGATGATGGAAATCCCTTCGGCAAGGTCTTCGGAAACTCCCTTCTCAAGCAGGTATTCCCTGATAGTTTCTCCGCGGTATCCGCTTGCAATGGCATCCGAAAAAGTCTCGAGCCTGTCAACAGTCTGTTCCGCAGTGTCAATAACCCACCTGTTGCGGATCTCTTCATCCACCACATTTACTTCTTCTGCCCGGATAGACACAAAGACCGATCCCGGTTCGGGTTCATAAATCCTGGCTTTACCTGTAAGGGCTATGAAAGCAGGGACCTGGACCGTTGAAAAGAAAATAGAAGCATCAGGCTGGAACTGCCCTGCATACACCGTAAATGCACCTGTAGGATCAACTATCCGGGCTTTCCACATTTCATTCTGTGTTCCTATGCTATCAAGTTCAGTAAGGACACCAACTGCAAAAACACGGTTGAGAATAAGCCCGAGAGGGCTGATAAGAAGGTTAGGGGATTTCGAATCGGCAGTTTCAGAAGCAGGCCTTTCCGATTTCTCAAGTTCCCTGCAGGCCTCAAACTCTTTTGCAAAAACCCT
>DUIO01000279.1 GCA_013330315.1 Methanosarcina sp.
GGCTAAGATCAAGGTCCGGGGAGAAAAACCTGAAAATGGAATTTCTGCCCGTTTCAAACCAGACCGGAAGGACTGTATTATTTACATGCCCGAGACCATCAATATCTCCAAAGCGCGGACTAACGTTTATACTGAACATTTTGGATTCCCTAACTCTTAATATCTTTACTTGATATCCATTTTTTAAATCTAGGCTTCTACTTTTTAAGCCATCATTTAGTCAAATTCTTTCTCTCTTCAGGCCCACCCGGGTATTAGAGAGGAGCATAAACTACAGCCAGTATACGTGCATCTCCTTTTCCTGCCGAATGGACATCGTGAGGGACAATGGAATCATAATAGATGCTGTCTCCTACACTCAGCCTGTGGACATCCTTGCCATAGAAGATTTCGATTTCCCCGGAGAGGACATAGATGAATTCCTCTCCTTCGTGAGAGGAGAGCTTATGGCTTTCCTCAGGGGAGGGGTGAATATCGATAATAAAAGGCTCCATATGACGGTCTGCTTTATCAGAGGCAAGGGAGTAAAACTCAAGTGCACTCTTCTTTGGTCTCTCAGTCTTTCCGGAAAAACGGACCACATTTTCAGATAGTCCTGCCCTTACTACTACAGGTCCGCTCTGGGGTACGTCGTCCAGAAAAGTACCGAGACGGACGCCTAAAGCCCTGGCGATCTTTAAAAGAGGGGTCAAGGACGGAACAAGAGCTCCATTTTCCAACTGCTGGATTAAATCCACGCTGCTCTGACTGGCTTCAGCCAGTTCTTCAACAGTCATATCCTGGGCTTCTCTAAGCTGGCGTATCTTAATGCCGACACGGTTCTCTTCTGACATAATTTTTTCCTCACACACATTTTTGGATAGCGGACCCGGTAGAAAAATGTAAACCAGAGTCCCTGTAAACAGCCTGTAAAGCTTATCTCTTTTGTATCTATCTATTATAAAAAATATACGTTCAGATGCTCTTTTTTGAATGATGGCTGAAAAACTATTGTAAACTCAAAATTAATATGACTCAAAAGATATGGGATAAAGCCAAAAAAGGAAAAAAAGACAGGTAAAATATAAAATTTCGGTTTTTAAGATCGATCAAACTCGAAATTGCACCTCAAACCTTTGGGATCAAAACACAGGTTGCAGGATACGCACCTTGCTTTTTTAGCCTCTCCGGATTTAAGTTTTAAAACAAGATCAGGTTCGCTGATGAATGTCCTGCTCATGGATATAAGGTCTGCGTATCCGTTTTCAAGAAGTTCCTCCATGACAGAAACGGATCTGATGCCCCCTACGAGGATTACGGGAATGTTCACTGCATCCTTTATTTTCTTAGAGTAGTCCTTAAAGTATGCTTCTCTGGAAGGAGAATTGATTGCAGTTCTTATAGTTACTCCGCCAGCTTCGCTTATTCCGCCGCTGACTTCAATTGCACATACGCCGGCTTTTTCCAGCAGCTTTGAGATTTCAACGGCCTGAGAGATATCAAGCCCTAGCTCTGCCTTTGCCGTGCCAGGCTGGAAACCGTCTGTTGCATTCATTTTCACAAGAATCGGGAAATTGCCGCCTGTTTCTTCCTTTATGCGCCTGACTATCTCAGTGACTATCCTTGCCCGATTTTCCACGGAACCTCCCCACCTGTCAGTCCGTCTGTTTGTATAAGGAGAAATAAAATTGCTTAAGAGGAAGCCGTGGGCACAGTGTAATTGAACCCCATCAAAGCCTGCTTTTTTTGCCCGGACGGCTGCCTGTGTGAATGCCTCAATCATTTCCGTTATTTCTTCTTCGGTCATTTCCCTCGGGACAATTGCAGAACGTCCGTTTTTAACTGCCGACGGAGCGATCGGGACGGGATGTTCATCCGAAATATCTGCCTGCCTCCCTCCGTGCACTATCTGGATTACTATCCTGCTTCCATACCTGTGTACCCTATCCGTAATCTTTCTGTAAGGCTCAATAAAGCGGTCATCATATATTCCCTGCTGGTAAGCGTCACTCTGCCCGCCGGGAAGGACATAAGAATAGCCGGTTATTATCAACCCGACTTCACCTTTTGCAAGCCCTCCATAGAGGTCTTCCAATCTTGAAGTAGGGGTCCCATCTTCTTCTGCCATAAACTCATGTGTTGCAGACCTTACAAAACGATTCTGAAGTTCCATATTACAGATTGTGATAGGGTCAAAAATCATGGGAAAAAATAGGTGAGGGAAGGGTAAATAATTATCCCGGATTTGAAACCGGGGAATCTTACAGCAGTTATAAATCTTTCCTTAACAACAACAGGAAGGTTCAAGGGAACTCTTCAGGAAATCTCGCCTACGAACTGTATAGGGTTATCCGGATTATCACGGATAGTAAGATGCAATTTCTCGGAGCCGCCCAGATTAGCCACAAAACCTGCCTGCACTTTTGCTTCATAAGTTAATTCGTTATCCAGAATTATTTCATATCTATATTGTCCCAGTTCAGCGTCTATTTTGGGCGAAGAGATCTCATCATCAGAATTTATTGTATAATTTTCTTTGAATACGGATTTGTTATTAAAGTCGAAAATCTCGATGGACATCACATGTTTTCTGGAATCATTATTTATCAGGAAAAATTGCAGGGGATCAATTCCTGCCTTTTCCAGTCTTTCCCTTTCCTCAAGAAAACTGCTGTCATTAACCTCAATTTTTTGAATTATACCCCTCTTATCCGGTATGCTCTCATTGCTGGCCCCGGAATTTACCGAAAAAAAGACAACTCCCATCAAAATTAACCCTATCGTAGCTAGAATTTTAAAATGCGTTCCTTTCCCTCAAAATTTTAAATTAATTTTTATTCCTAGTCCTATATATATCAAATTATGTAAAGTTGTTTGAAAAAAAAAAGAAAAACGAAATAATAAAAACTAACTAATAAAAATCAAAGAATAAAAATCAACGAATAACAATCAAAGAATTAAAAAGAAACAATAAAAAAGAAATAAGTAGCTGAAATAGATCANNTCTAATCCGGCGTACCTGCGTATATCAAGCTTCTCTTCCATCTGCTCGTTCTGCACTTTCACATAAAAGAGGGTAAGGAAAAGCAGCAAATAAGCTGCAAAATTGACAAGAAGAGTCAGTTGAAGTGATGTCCCTTCAATTCCTCCTCCGCTTCCGCCTGTGTTTCCTCCGAACATAAGGGGATGAGCCGAGCGCCAGAGTCGAATTGAAAAGAAACTCAGGGGTACGGACAGGAAACCTAAGATTCCGAAAACTGCTGAAAGCCTTGCTCGTTTTTCAGGTTCTTCAAGGGCTTTTCTAAGCATATTATAGGCAAGGTAAACAAGGAAGAGGACAAGAGATGTGGTCAGCCTGACATCCCAGATCCAGTACCAGCCCCAGGCATCTTTTGCCCAGACCGAGCCAGTAACCAGCACAAGGAACCCAAAAACGGTTCCCACCTCCGCAGCCGAGCGGGCATAGATATCCCATTTAAGTGATTTTTCCCGGAGATAGAAGACACTTGCAACAAATACGACTCCAAAAGCCAGGTAAGCCATAATTGCTATTGGCATATGGAAGAAAAAGACTCTGAAGCTTTCACTCAGAACCTCTCCTGACTCATCTCTCATCGGAGGCAGGTAAAAAAAGAGCATGTATATTGCAAGAAGCATTACGCCAGCAGTTACAACCGCCAGCACTCTGATTTTTCTGGAAATTGAAGTCATTTTGTTCACTTGTTTTGATAGTTTGAAATTAACAGTAATAGGGGCTGAAGTTGAAAGTTATTTAATTACTTATATAATTACTATCCATATTTTTTATTGAAACTTAGCATTTATTACACAGATTATATGGAACAGGTTATATTGTATAGTTCTGCCAGCTTTACAGGAAAGAAGACTGAAAACCAGCATCAAATTGGGTCTGCAGAATATACGTCTGCAGGATATACATAACTTAAAGAATTGTTTCCTTTTTTCTCTTTCCTTTTTTTGTCCCTTTTCTTTCTCTTTTATTCTTTCTTCTTGTTTCTTCTATTTTCTTTTCCTTTTTTTCTCTCTTTTCTTTCTCTTACTCTTTTTTTCTTTCTTCCCTCTTTCTTACTCTTTTCTTTCTCTTTTCTTTCTCTTACTCTTCGTTTTTCCCTCTTTTCTCTTATTTTTCCGCCCGAAAAATCTCAATCGGAAACAACGTATTCAAAGACCAGATGTGAAATTACGAAAAACACGAGGTCATAAACTGCAAGCAATCGAATTTCAGGAACTAAATTTGCAATGCTATTTCCGGCGAGGACGCTGGCAGTTGCTTCCACTGAAGGAATAAGGACAGGCAGGAGTATAGGGAGTAGAAGGACGGGCAGGAGAAGTTCTCTGGTACGGGTACCAAGGGTAAGAGCAGAGAGTAGAGTTCCGACTGCAATGAACCCGAACGTTCCGAGGAAGAGAACTATCAGGAGTAAAAGTAAGGTCCGGATATCCAGGCTGTAATTGAAGAGTATGATAAAGAATGGAAGGGTCACAGCCTCCATAAGAAACACAATCGCAAGATTGGAAAGGATTTTTCCTGAATAAATAGCGCCCCTGTCTACAGGGCAGAGCATAAGACCTTCAAGGCATCCATTTTCGGTTTCCAGGACAAACGCTCTGGAAAGCCCCAGCATTCCTGCAAAAGTAAAAGCAATCCAGAGGACGCCCGGAGCAAGCTTTTCTACCTTTTCGGCATCTCCCAGAAAATCCCCAAAGGAAATACTGAAAACCACAAGAACAAGAAGTGAGTACATAAACATCGAGTTAAGCATCTGTTTTGTCCGGAAGTCGGCTTTAAGGTCTTTTCCAGCAATATAAAAGCTCCGGATCATTTTTTAAGCTCCTGTTTTCAT
>DUIO01000147.1 GCA_013330315.1 Methanosarcina sp.
GTAAAAGGATAATGATAATATCTGGAAGAAGAATCGAAGATCTCAAGCTGGCATTCCTCACAGATAGCCGTATCAGGAGGAATTATAGAGTTTTCAAAGGACCCGCGTTCACTATGTATGATAATAAATTCGGGATAACCGGAAAAAAAAATATTTTTAACCTTCATTTCCTTAACTCTTGCAAGCGGAGGCTTTTTTTCGGGAAGGTCATTGAGGAAATTTTGAATATTTACCCTTTCTCCTTCGATAAGGATCTCTACATGGTTTCCAAGATTTTTCACATATCCTGAAAGCCTATGAGCTTTTGCAAGCCTGTATATGAAAGGGCGAAAACCGACACCCTGCACCGTGCCGGTCACATGAAGAAGTCTGGCTTCGTTTTGCATAAGGAAATTAGGATTGATGTTCGTCGTTAAAATAACTTTCTAGTAACAGCTAGATACAGGCAGATAGATAAGAGAAACAATGATCAGAAAAAATCAACATCGTTAGTAATATCATAAGAACATTGATAGCAACATCATAAGGACATTATTAGCAACATCATAGGACATTATTAGCAATATCATAAGATATCGTAGCAAATAACATAAAAATATAGTGAACTGTGAATAATAAACTCTGAATAGTGAACTGTGAAAGAACAGTATCCTGCAAACTCAGAAAAGATACCAGAAAAAAGAATTATCCTGAAGTTCAGGTTAAAGTAAAGTTTGGAAAGATCGTTTTTAAGATAATGATGAACCCCAGAACCATCATTAAAAGGGAGATCCGCCAGGCTGCCTGTAACAGGCGGGCCTGGTTTTCGGGTTCACCTAACTTAAGTATTGTTCTTTCAACCAGATTCGGTCGATCCTTACACGCTGCCATGTTCAAATCAAGTTTAGCTTCGCATTCTTGCCTTGACTCTCTTTAGCCTGAAGGTGTTTTCCCTTTCCATTTCTTCAAGCATGAAACGGATGTATTTCATGGTCGCAATGAGTTCGGGAATGACCTTAAATTCGAGAGCGTTAACACGTCTCTTGGTCTTCTCGATTTCATTAAGAAGCCTTTTCATTGTTGTTTCCAGCTCTGCAGCAGTGATGATCTTTTCTACAAGGTCTTCATAAGCATCGGCAGTCTCGTCAATATATGCGTTCGTGCCGATGATACCGTAGCCCCTCTCATAGAGGGGTTTGCGGACTCCAGTAGAACTGATCTTGGGAACCACTACACCCATGATATTGTGCCCTGAAAGTTGAATTTCAGGGTATTCCTTCGCTGTAAAGGCAGTTGATCTGACTGCAACCATTCCATTCACAGCAGAGGCTAGATTGATTTTTTCCGTACTTTTTGCAAAGGCAGCATCCAGCTCGGTTCTGACGTTCCTTGCTTCGTTAAGGATTTTGAAAAACTCAAGAATAAGACCGTCTCTTTTCATCTTCAGGAGCTTGTGCCCACTTTCAGATAGCTTGATCTTTTTCTTGAGATTAATTAACTCCGACCGAGTTGGTTTTACGTCCTGCTGAGCCATGGCGATCACTTAGCCTTTCTGTGAGCCGGGTGATATTTCTGGATATATTTGTTGTCAATTCTACCCAACTGGTTCTCAGGAAGGTGAGTGAGAATCTGCCATCCGATCTCCAGAGTATCCTCGATTGTCCTGTTTTCGTTTCTGCCCTGACGGACAAACTTGTTCTCAAAAAGGTCGGCAAACTCGAGGAACTTGACGTCTCTTTCAGACAGAGCTTCCTTACCGACGATTGCCACCAGACCTCTCAGGTCACGCCCTTCTGCATAACCTGCATACATCTGGTCAGAAACGGCTTTGTGGTCTTCCCTTGTCTTGCCGGGTCCGATACCGGAGTTCATCAGCCTTGACAGGGAAGGCAGCACATTAATTGGCGGGTAGATACCTTTCCTGTGCAGTTCTCTGGCAACCACTATCTGGCCTTCGGTGATATACCCTGAAAGGTCAGGAATCGGGTGGGTAATATCGTCACCAGGCATCGAAAGAATCGGAATTTGAGTAACTGATCCTTTTGCACCCTTGACAATACCTGCACGCTCGTAGAGAGTTGCAAGGTCAGTGTACATGTAACCGGGATATCCACGGCGACCAGGCACTTCGTTACGGGCGGCACCCATCTGACGGAGAGCTTCTGCATAGTTTGTAATGTCAGTCAGAATGACAAGAACGTGCATTCCGTGCTCATATGCCAGATACTCGGCTGCTGTGAGAGCCATACGCGGAGTGACTATACGTTCGACAGCAGGGTCATCTGCGAGGTTCAGGAACACAACTGCCCTTTCAAGAGCGCCTGTCTTTTCAAAGTCGCTCATGAAATACTGGGCTTCTTCATTGGTGATACCCATTGCTGCGAAAACTACTGCGAAAGCAGATTCGGACCCGGGCACAGAAGCCTGCCTTGCGATCTGCAGGGCAATTTCATTGTGCGGAAGACCTGATGCTGAGAAAATAGGCAGTTTCTGCCCACGAACCAGGGTGTTTGTCCCGTCAATTGTGGAGATACCTGTCTGGATAAAGTCCTTTGGAGGCAGCCTGGCATACGGGTTCATTGCGGCCCCGTTGATGTCAAGAAGCTGGTCAGGCACAATCCTTGGTCCGCCGTCCCTTGGATCTCCTGAACCGGATAGGATCCTGCCTAGAAGGTCGATAGATGCGGGAAGTTTCAGGGTTTCCCCGGTGAAAATCACACCGCAGTCCTTGTCAAGCCCACCGGTACCTTCGAAGACCTGGACGACCACAATGTCAGCGGAAGAGTCCAGCACCTGACCTCTGCGGATAGTCCCATCAGCCATTTTAATGTTAACGATTTCATTATAGCCTACAGGCTCTGTTTTCTCGACAAAGATAAGAGGTCCTGCAATCTGACTGATCGTCTTATACTCTTTTACCATTGTTACCTACCTCCGAGGGCTGCAAACTCCTTATCCATTTTTGCAAGGACAGTATTCAAAGAACCATCGAAGTCTTCTTCGAACTTGACTTTGGGAAGCTCGTCCTTTGACTGCATCTTGATAATTTCCGAAGCAGGTACACCTGATTTCAGGGCATCCATTGCAGCATCTCCCCATTTCATGATGGACTGCATTATCCTGTACTGTTTTGCGAACGGGCTGTAGGTGTCTATTGGGTGGAATGCATTCTGCTGCAGGAAGATTTCCCTTATCATACGAGTAATTTCAAGCAGGAGCTGCTGTTCTTCCGGCAGAGCATCGGAACCGACAAGCTGCACGATTTCCTGAAGTTCGGATTCTGTCTGCAGCATATCCATTGCCCTTTCCCTCATAGCGACATAGTCTGGAGCCACATTCTCGGTAAACCAGTCATTAAGGTCTTCCTTGTACAGACTGTAGCTGTTCAGCCAGTTAATTGCAGGGAAGTGACGCCTCTGGGATAACTTTGCATCCAGAGCCCAGAACACTTTCACGATACGCAGAGTGTTCTGAGTAACGGGCTCTGAGAAGTCACCACCGGGTGGGGACACTGCACCGATAGCAGTAATTGAACCTTTCTCACCACAGAAAGTCTCGGCAACNNCCTTCTTCACCAGGCATTTCTTCAAGACGGGAGGAGATTTCTCTCATGGCTTCTGCCCACCTTGAGGTAGAATCTGCCATCAGGGAGACGTCGTACCCCATGTCACGGTAGTATTCCGCAAGTGTCATTCCTGTGTATACAGATGCTTCTCTTGCAGCCACAGGCATGTTTGAAGTGTTAGCGACAAGGATAGTACGCTCCATGAGCGGCCTTCCGGTCTGCGGGTCTTCAAGTTCCGGGAAGTCCCAAAGAACATCTGCCATCTCGTTTCCGCGCTCTCCGCAACCTACGTAGACCACAATCTCGGTGTCACTCCATTTTGAAAGCTGCTGCTGTGTAACTGTTTTGCCTGATCCGAAAGGTCCAGGAATTGCAGCAGTGCCTCCCTTAGCGACAGGGAAAAGCCCGTCAAGGATTCTCTGCCCTGTGACCAGAGGCTTTTCAGGAGTGAGTTTCCTCTTTACCGGTCTTGGTCTTCTGACTGGCCATCTGTGCATCATTTGCAGTTCTGTCCCATCAGTTAAGGTACAGATGGTATCTATGACAGTGAAGCTTCCGCTCTTTATATCGGCGATTGTGCCCGACTTGTCCGGGGGCATCATGATCTTGTGTTCGATGTTTACTGTTTCCTGAACAACACCAATCACTTCTCCGCCTTTTACGAAATCTCCCTTTCTGGCAACAGGCTTAAACTCCCATAGTTTTTTGTGGTCAAGCCCATCTGCAGTGACACCTCTCTTGATGAACCCGCCTGTCTTTTCAAGCAGGACATGAAGTGGCCTCTGAACTCCATCATAAATACTGGAAAGAAGACCTGGACCGAGCTCTACTGCCAGAGACATACCTGTAGTTACACAGGGCTCTCCTGGNNGGTCTGACGCCTCCCGTCTCTTCGTAAACCTGGATGATGGTCTTGCCACCTACTATCTGGATGACCTCAACCATCAGCCCTTCGTTACCGACTTTGCAAAGGTCGTACATCTTTGCATCCAAGCCGATAGCGGTGACGACAGGCCCAGCCACACGATAAATTTCACCTTTTACTTCCACAGATCAACACCTACCGCTTGTTTTATTTTATCTCTTAAACTCATTGAGCCTGTTCCGCTGCCTCCGAGGGCTACTACTGTCGGCTGGACAGACTCATTTAAGTTTCTCCTTAAAATTTCCGGCAGATTACTAATGTCATCATTATGCATTACAAGAATCCCGATACTCTTATCTTCAAGCACCGATTTTACCGCGGACTCGGTGGTTGGGTTATCAGAAACTTCATAGACTTTCCTGATGCCAGCCAGCCTGAACCCCGTGACAAACTCGCTCTTTCCGATCACTGCCAATTCCATTAGATAACCACCAACTGGTCTTTAATTAGCATATCATCGAGGCCAGCTTCCTTACCTCTGAAAATAATCCGGAGGTTGTTGACCTCATTATTTTTATGGATAATATAGTCCATAATAGGTACAATTGAGATCGGAGATACATGCGAATAAGTGGTTGCAGATTCAAGATAGAACCTTGTGAGCCTGCTTTCAACGGTAGTCAAAGAAGCCGTCTCCAGACCAGCGACACTTGAAATTGCATCCCAGTACTGAGTCTTTCGAAGTTCATCGATAAACTGTTCATAAGGAAGCGGTGCCAGTTTCTCAGGTTTCAGCTCCAGGCCACCTTCAATCATAAGGGGCATAATCTCGTCAGACTTCTCAACTCCTGCTTTTTTCAGTCTGAAGAGGGTACCCAGGTTCTTGACATCGACTTCGAGTTTTATGAACCTGGCGTAGAGCTTACGGTCCTTGGATCTTGGTTTTCCGATTACGGCAAACAGGCTTGAATAATACATCTTGTCAAGCTCGTTTTCTATGTATGCCAGGTTGGTTCCGTCAAACTCCTGCAGCAGGGGATAATAATCAGTTTCTTTCAGGGCATCAATGACTTCCTGATATGTAGGTTTGGCTGCAAGTTCTGACAGGAAGGTATAGGTAAATTCCCCGGCAGAGATCAGAGACTCGAGGATATCCTCAACGGATGCGTTGTAAAGTTTACCGCGGAGAAGCGTTTTTACATTCCAGATATCATATCTCATAAGATATGCAGTGATCAGGTAGTTCAGTTCTCCTGAGGTGATCCTGAGCAACTTGTCATAGGTGAGCGCAAGATTTCTGTTTAATGCATGTTCTGCCAGATCGCCACCGCTGTATTTCATTGCCAGTTCGTCAATGTCGTTTTTGTATTCAGACTCTTGGATAAAGCGGGTAATTTCATCAATTCCCATATTGAGAAGCCGTGGATACGTTTCTTTTGGAAGCAGCTTACTCTTCATCGCACGAACACGGGTTACGGCATAAGCATAGTTAGAAGTGCCTTTTTTCTTTTTATCGGATTTTCGTGAGGGTTTTTTCCCCCAGAGTCTCTCCAAAAGCCGCATCGAACATCACCCGTATAATATATCAGATATCTGCTTCAATGAACGCTCATACACGTTTTTCAGGATTGAATCATATGTGTAATCTAACCTGACTGTCCCGTCTTCGTTTTCCAGAACAACGCCGCCGATACAGTCAATATTACCAGCATAAGTTAATGAAGATAATTTCCTGACGGTCCCTTCTGATTCCTTATTAGAATAAATTCTAGTACCGCTAGCCTCATTCTTATTGATAATATGCTTCAATAGCTCCTCTTGTTTGGACGCCGGCATTGACTTGATGCATTCAACTGTCTGGCTATAAACTTTATCTAGAAGTTCCTTGCGCTTATTAAGCCCAATTCTTTTTACTTCCAGGTTTGCACTTGATATAACCTGCTGGTGCAGCTTTTGGAGGTCCTCTTCCACCTTGGCAAGGCTGTCCCCGAGCATCTTCTTCTGTACTTCTTTAGCCTCATTTATAATCTCGGAGGCCTTTGCATCGGCTTCGGTTTTTATACGGGAAACCTCAGCTCTAGCGCCCTCCTGGATATCTTTTATAACGATCTCTAGTCCCATGCTTACACCTCCAAATAAATTTAGAGCAAAAAAGTGCTCTAAAGCTTAGAGCAAAACTCTAAGCTGCTTAGAGTGCAACGATACCTAAGGGGAAACTTAGAGCACATAACCACTCCAGCTCCGCCTGGAAAGAAAAAAGCACCCAGAGAAGCTCAGAGTAGTGCTCTAAGAAATTTAAGAGCGAAATATGCTCTTAAATTTAAGCAGAATTGATAAGCAATGCAACGACAAGACCGAAGATAACGATGGTTTCAGGAATGACAGTAAGGATAAGGCCCTTACCGAATAACCCTTCGTTTTCTGCCATAGCGCCGATTGCTGCGGTACCGATTTCTTTTTCAGCCCATGCAGATGCGAGCCCAGTTACTGTGATTGCGAGTGCTGCGCCAAGTGCTTTCATTCCGTCTGCGTCCAGGAAAGGTCCACTAACTAATTCTTCTCCTACCATGTTTTTATTCCTCCGTGTATTTTCTTATGTATCCGAATGGGTTGTATTTTCTGCCCCCGCCCTGATAGAATTTTCCGAAGAATTCTACGTACTGCAACCTGAGTGCGTGCAGCCCGGGAGCGATGATACTCAGGACAGTATTGAGAGCATGTCCGAGTATAAACACAAGTATTGCAGCTATTGCTACGAAACCGATCTTAGAGTGATCAGACCAGATCATTTCAAAAGCAATATCATTGACCGTTGAAGCGATGTAAATCGAAGACAGACCGACTGCGATAATACGGGCATATGACAATGCATTACCCATAAGAGATGGCAATTCAATCGGACCTTTGATACCTTCACACATGGTGAGCAGCACAATTCCGAGAACAAGAACAGCAGCACCAACGTAAGTCAGTACTGAATTACCACCCATGTAGCCGATAGCTGCAACGAGTGCACCGAGCTCAATAACAATCCAACTGCCTTTTTCAAGGAATGCGTGTTTAAATCCATGGTGCCTGTTGATGTTTACAAATCCGAGCAGGAACCCGAGATTCAGTTGAAGCAGTCCTATTGTGACAGTTGCTGCAATCATAGTCATTACCATGTGAGTCCTGTGGATCGGGAACGTGAATTCCTCGCCTCCGAGCCCCTCAAACAGAACAATAGTTTCCCAGCCCGGAATCAGGCCCGGTATTGAACCATGAGGTGTATGAAGGCTCGCTAATGAGAACCCTAAGAACTCGCCATAAATAATTCCGAATATAAATGTTGAGATCTGACAGTAGATCAGAATATCCATGAGAGGCTTTACTGCATCTGACTTCACTGCTTTTTTGATAGCCAGCGCAATTGCTCCCAGTATCAGTGCATATCCGATGTCTCCGAGAATCAGTCCATACATCAGTGGGAAAGTAATTAAAATCACTGAGGATGGGTCGAGTTCAGTATACTTGGGCCTGGAATACAGGTCCATGATCTGCTGCATCGGCGCTGCAACTTTGGAGTTGTTGTACTCAACAGGGACATGGTCTTCTTCCTCTTCATCAATTTCGAGGTTTGTGACATATGCCTTGCCATGAGTGGCACTGTTCACCGCACTGACAACTTTTTGATAATCTTCAGTTGGGGTCCAACCTTCGATTATGAATGCGTTTGCAGATGTA
>DUIO01000319.1 GCA_013330315.1 Methanosarcina sp.
AGAAAAATTAAATGACTGCCTTGAACTCTCTGAGCTTTCCTGTCTTTGCTCAATCGATTGTGTTTCAGATTTTTTCAATCCTTCGCTCTCAGATTCTTCAGTTGATTTCTTGTTACTCAAAGATTGTTCCTTCTGCTGTGTTTGCTGTTTGGTTGTTTCTGTGCTTGCATCAAGAGCAANNCGCTTAAAACGATCCGTTCTGTTTTGTCAGGGTAGGTAAGAATATTAAGAGTGTCCTGAGTCCAGGCAGTATTTGAAAATTTGCAGTAGAAATCCAGATCCCGCATTTCCATCAATTCACTGGGCAGTATTGTCTTTTCCAGTTTTTTCTTTTTGCCGAATGAATATCCGTCCTTATTTTCTGCTACACCGTAAGAGGTATGATCTTCTGCCTCATATTTTTCCTGTTCTCCGATTTTCTTTGATAACTTTTCTGCGGTAGCGGCATCCNNTGCATCACTTACAGCAAAAATAAAATTGTTACTGCATGCATTAAGAATTGACTGAGTATGATGTTCTCCATAGCGGTGAACTATCTGTCCATAGTCCTGAATAGCAAGCCAAATAGAGCAACCTTTTGACCGTGAGGCAGTCATCAAGCTTATCATTGAATCAAGTCGATGAAGTGTTCCAAACTCATCAAGATAGATATATATGCGGCGGTTTCTGTCATCAGGCAATGACAGCATATTTTTACTTAAAAGATCGATAAACAGGCTCAACACTGGTCTTAATGTATCTTGAAGGTTGCTGTAATTCGTTATGAAAATGTTTTTACTGTCATCAGCATTGACATAGCTTTTGATTGAGAAATCACCGTCCGACATGTATTCAAAACATTTTACATAAGGCATCATTGAAGACATGACAGATGTGGCAAGCTTAGACTCTTGCAGATAATTTAGCGCTCTTTCGCTGCCTCTGACACCTGTCATAACGGCGGCAAGCTCGTTATAGGGAAGAATGAGTGTTTCCCAAACATCCTTATTTGTCCTTTTCCCTTTTACATAGCAATAGTTGAGAATCGCATAAAATAGATCTCGTGCGTATGCGTTCCACGCTTTTTGCTCTCCTTCGCCTTCTGGGATCATACTATTTACAAAAGAATCAAGATCAGCTTTTGTGCTAAGTTCATTAAATACCGTCCACTTGAGGCCACGTTCATCAAGCGGGTTGAAAAGCAGATGTTCAGGAGTGTAAAACTTCGCTGTGTAATCGCCTTTAAAGTCGTAAATGACTGCTTTCTTATTCCGTTTTTGCTGTTGATCAATGATTCTTGTAAAGAACTGAGTTTTGCCGGCGCCGGGCTTACCGATTGCGAAAACATGGCGTGTTTCATCCTCATAGNNACTCTGACACAGGAACAATTTTACTGCCTCTTATAAACTCTGTTTCGGCCTGTTTATCAGCTCTACCTTTAAAGTATTTCAGAAACACCGGATAAGACAAATAAACAAGACCTGAAAAAAGAAAGCTTTTAAGCAGTTTTCTTGTTGTCTCTTGCCCGAAACCTTGTAGCCAAATATAAACTTCTCTTGCAGTCCTGATATACTCTTCACCGTTATAAATGAATGTCATTTTGAAAGCCGGATAAATCTTGTTTAGTGCAGATGACAACCAAAACTTTAAATAAAAATATCCCGCTTGTTTGGGTTCTTCGATTGTAAGATATGCAATCATACAGCCGAGAAGGATATGAGCAATTGCAAGACCAACAAAAATCCAAAAATACATTTTTGTTGTCATGCGCATTTCATTAACGGACGTTTCAAAACCTTCAAACGCTCTACGCTGTTTTTTACTCATTTCATTACCTCATTTAATTGATCTGCTCTGTGATTTTCTGGAATTCTGATAACGCTTCTGAATCTCTTGTTTGAATAAACTTTGCCAAGAAATCATCATCAGCTTTCATCAAAGATTTAAGCGAACGGATAATCAGTTCACCTGTTTTCTTGGCTTTGATTGATTCATCCAAAATATAGGGCATAGCAGCAAAAACTCTATTCAGAATTATGCCTTCTTCCTTTTCAGTGGTGATGCTTTCAATAATGATTGTTCTTGCCGTTTCTGTTGCCGTCATTCCTCGCTTATCTGCTATTTTTTGCAGCTCAAGAAATGCCCCGTCTGTCAGNNTTCATGCAGATACCTCATTAACTTTCCTTGTATATGTATCGAAATTGAGGCTATCACAGACTAACAATGCTCCTAGAGACACTTAGCAAGAAAAAAAGCATGGGATGATAACACCGGCTATCTTTTTGGCAGCAAGCATTTAGGCTGAAAAAATAAATCTCTGATTTGCGTAGTGTCTGTAGGATTTTACTTCGGGCTGAAAGCCCGCAAGGTAGAGCGAAAAAACCTAGCGTTTTTTCTCATTTTCAAGGGGCGCATGAAGCGAAGAGAAAAGCGCGCCGACTGACAGGGCTGAAGGCGATGGCGGGAGGTGTGCTGATGAGCTAGAGCGCCGCATTCTATTAATTAGACTTCCGCTTTCAGGAGGAAAGGTCCCGAACCTGAAAGCGGAAATATACGACTTAGTATTCAATTCTTAGACCACCAATAAAGCGA
>DUIO01000201.1 GCA_013330315.1 Methanosarcina sp.
GGAACTGGCATGAACGGTTAGCCTAGCCCTTTTTGGCATCACTGGTTTTTCCGAATGTTTTTTGATCACCGGCTTTTTTCTTTCCTTGCTTTAGATAGCCATTTTACTCCGAAAAACAAAGTTAAATTCCACTTCAACGAAAAATGTTTGCGTGAGGTAATACTTATTTCTTTCGAAATAAGTTTTAGGGAATTGAATAGATTTTTATAATGTCATTAAAATATATACCTTATATATAGTACATGGCGTATATTTATCAAATATATAAAATATTTGAGATATAAGTTAAAACTTATACTTTTTTTATATATATAGTTTTCCAAAGAAAATATACATGATTATACATTAAAATCACGTTGAGCATCTACACATAGGGCTTGAGGAAAAGGACTGTGACCGTGTCTTTAACAGACAGGAAAAACCTGATTATATAAAATAACATAGAATTTATATAAAATTTGTTAAATTATTAGTAATCAATAAATGATAGATCCTTAATCATTAATGATGAATTAACCAGGGAATCAGGAAGAGCAAATATAGAAAGTTTTGTATATTAAATAAAGAAGTATAACAGAAAAAATAGGCAGCAGAAGAACGTAATTAAGACATCGCTGAGAAAAATAAGCCTTAAGGGAAAGATTTAAAAAAATAGATATGAAGGAGAAATTCGAAAGTAAAGAAAGACAGCATAAATAAAAAAAGAACCAAAAGAGGATAAAATAAAGTTTTCATTTCAATTTAATTTTTGTGCTGAAAAAGAGGAAAAGTGGTTTAAAAAGACACCTGAACTGAGGAAGAATAACCCAAAATTATAAAACAAGCAGGTAAAATTGATAGAGCATGAATTCTAAATATAAAACATTATTTGCGCTTTTACTGGTTATATCGATTTTAGTATCAGGTTGTTTGCAGCCGGGCTCTGAAGAGAACGGAGGACTCCAGGAGTTCCAGCAAACAAAAAGCATTATGGATACCACAGTTACGGTAGCTGTATATACTTCGAACGAAAGCGAAGCTTCAAGAGTGATAGATGACGCTTTTGATGAAATATATAGAGTTGATGACCTCATGAGCCCTTCAAAAGAAGAAAGTCAGCTCAATATCCTGAATACAAGAGGGGAAGTAGGAAACGCTGACCCTGCTTTCATTTACGTGCTGGACCAGTCAAAATACTATTCAGAGAAAAGCGGTGGGGATTTTGATATCACCATCCAGCCTGTGCTTGACCTATGGAGAAGTAAGTTTCTTCCGGGGGGGCCTCAGGAACCTCCAACTGGAGAGGAACTGAACGAAACCCTTAAACTTGTGAACTATTCTGAAATAAATACTGAAGATGGAAACGTAAGCCTCAAGCCCGGAATGAAAGTAGCTCTCGGAGGAATCGCAAAAGGATATTCGGTAGACAGAGCAATTGAGTCTCTAAAGGAAAATGGGATTGAAAACGCTTTTGTAAATGCAGGTGGAGACGGAAGGTATATAGGTCAGAAGCCTGACGGGACTCCCTGGATGGTAGGCCTTCAGAACCCTGATAGAACAGGACAATATGTTACTGCAGTTGAGGCTCGTGATACTGCCGTAGCTACAAGCGGAAACTATGAGCGCTACTTTAACGAGTCAGCGAGAGTATCCCATATTTCGGACCCGAGAACAGGTTATCCTTCGGAAGGCATAATTAGCAGCACCGTGATTGCCAGAACGGCTATTGATGCCGATGCTTTTGCGACTGCAGTTTTCGTGATGGGAGAAGAAGAGGGGCTTGAAATGATAGAGGGACTCGAAGGCATAGAATGCCTTATAATAACAGAAGACCGCAGGCTTGTATATTCAAGTGGCTTCAAAGAATATGAGTTAAACGAGTCAGAAATTTCTGGCTAATAATAAGCCCGTGTAAAAGTATTAATTTGTAAAATACGCAGATTTATAAAATATGCAAGACAGAGAAAAAGAAATAGGTCAGGTAACTGAAACTGACAGGCCGGATTAAAGAGACTGTCAGTCCAGGTATGTTTTATGGAGAGTCTCATAAATAGGACCCTCTGGAGTTAGAGTGCTTTTTTTCAGAAGCACTTTATCCACCCTCATACTGCCAAGCTCGATATCTTTTAACTCTTTCAGGATATCCTCAAGAGCATTTTTTTGATATTTCTTCAGGAATTTTACCCTGGCGAGGGTAGCATGGGCAGTAAAAGCCCTATCCTCCTCTTTAAACTTAAAAGGCTTCAGTACTGATTCTACTTCGGCATGCAGAGTTTCGAAATTTCCTGTTGCTCCCAGCCACAGGACTTTAGGGTTTGAAGGCTTCGGGAAAACACCAATACCCTTAATTTTTGCTTCAAAAGGTTCGCACATAATAGAATCAAGAGCGTCAGCAACTGGAGCAATCATCGACTCCTTAATATCTCCCAGAAATTTCAGAGTTATGTGAACGATTTCAGGGTTGACAAATTTCAGATCAAATTCTGAAAACCTTTCCTGAATCTGACGGATCTCCTCTCTGAAACTGGGGTCCAGTTCCACTGCTATGAATGTCCTGATCAAGGCTTTCACCAGTATAAATTAGAGAGGAGAAACAGAAAAAGATTTCTATCGGCGTACATTTTTGAAAAAACGGGCTCAATGTACATTTTATCTGGATAAATTGTAAACTAATTAGAAGAAAGAAACCTGGAATCAGAGGAAAAACAACCATTGGAAAATTGAGGAAAAAAGTGAGGAAGAATAAGAGAAAGTAGGGCCAATTACAGAACAATTATAATATATCAGATATTACACTAGACAATAAACAGTCTTATTAAGTATGTAATTATGGTTAATGTTAACTCTGAGAAATTACGTTAACCTATGGGAATAACATTAGTTCAAAGAAATAATAATTAGCTTAAAAATCAAAAAGTAGATCATAAACTGATTGAGGGTAAAAAAGCAGGACTACAAACATAATTTCCTAAAAACAAAAGGGATGACGACATGGATAGAACACGTATAATTGCAGAAGCGGCAGCCCATATTTCCCAGGAGCTGGGGGCTGCCGCGATTATGGTCTCCGGAGATCTTAGTTTTGAGGGGATCGAAACCGGGGGGATTCCGGTATATCATATCTCCATGCGCCCGAAAAGTATAATAGATCACCTAGTAGCGACCAGTAAAGAGGGAAAAAGTCCTGCAAAAGAACTCAGCGACCAGCTCAACAGGGAAGCTTCGGGGAATGTTGATCACCTTCAGCATGCCACAGCAATAGAATATGTGCTTGAGGGGCCCAGAAGCGGAATTGTAGTCGGTGTTGTTGAAACGAGAGGATCCAGTTCCATTATAGTCCACAGCCTTGATGAAAACCCCCTCATAAAAGCAATGAAAGAATGCGAAGAAAGGGTCAGACCGGAAGTTATGAGCGCAGTCCTGAAAATTGCTTTTGATATCGCTCTTACAGGCAGGGAAGGAAAAAAAATAGGGGCAGCTTTTATTATTGGCGATTCGGAAGAAGTCCTTAAACGCTCTCATCAAATAATCCTTAACCCGTATGCAGGCCATGAAGAGGTCCACAGAACCATTCTTGACAAAAAAAACTGGGAATCAATAAAGGAATTTGCCCAGCTTGACGGAGTTTTTGTGATAGATGAGGCAGGGTTGATACGTGCAGCAGGGCGGTACCTTGATGTGGACGGAAAAAATATTGATATTGAAAAAGGGCTGGGAGGACGCCATGTATCGGCAGCTGCTATCAGCAGGGATACGGTAGCGATTTCAGTCACCGTATCAGAGTCAGGCGGAGTCCTCAGAGTATACAAAGATGCAAAAGAAACTATCTGTATGGAAGCTTTACAGCCTGCGTCCAAATACATTTGAATCATTTGAATCTGAAATGATTTGAATTCAAGGCAGGAAAAGGTGTTTTAAACCGCCGATTTGACCATCTGTTTTTAACTGCACATTCTGTATAGTTCTCCTCTCAGAATAGAAACCCATATACAAACGGATATTAATAAAAGGAACGAACATTTCTTAATATGCAGAAAACCGAAGAACCGAGAGTGATTCCATGAGCAGACAGATTTTTTACATGCCTTTTAGCCTTAGGTTTCTTTTATTGTTAATTCTCATAATGATCTTCGGGCTCGGGTCTCTATTTCTGGGAGTTATAGTTTCTGCTTTCATGAAAATAGGATTTTCCGCAGAAGATGCACTCTTAATCCTTCTCCTGTCTCTCCTTGGAAGCGGGATCAATATCCCACTGACAACTCTTAAATCTAATATTCCTGTTGTCAAAGATAATTATATAAAGGTCTTCGGGATTTCCTACAGGATTCCTACCCGACAGATGCTCAGAAACGAAACCGTGCTTGCCATCAATGTTGGAGGGGCAGTGATTCCGGTCCTGATTTCCGCTTACCTCCTTACGCAATTCCCTTCTTCTCTTTATCTTGCAGGGCTCGGTGTGGCGATTGTTGCGATTATAACTTATTCAGTAGCAAGACCGATAAGAGGAGTAGGCATTGCAACCCCTGCTCTGGTCCCTCCCCTTACAGCCGTCCTCGCTGCAGTCCTGCTCACTTCTGCCGTCCACATCCCGGGATGCCCTGCTGAACCGTGCCGTGTTATCATTGCCTATACCGGAGGAGTACTTGGGACTCTTATAGGAGCCGACCTGCTCAACCTGGGAAAAATAAAGAATCTCGGAGCTCCGGTTGCGAGTATAGGAGGAGCAGGGACCTTTGATGGAATTTTTTTAAGTGGGTTTATCGCCCTTCTCCTTATCTGAAAAGGCAACCTCAGTAATTACCTTGATTATTCCGGCACAGGGAGAAATATCTCATTATCCTCCTGCTGCACCTTACCGAGCCCGCAGGATGGCGGCTAGACTAATAATTATCTTTTTCCCCCTGACCTTTTTAATATAACAATTTATTTTTTAATATAACAATTTATTTTTTAATATAACAATTTAGTTTTTAATATAACAATTTAGTTTTCAATATAATAATTTATTTTTTAATATAATAATTTATTAATACTCCTGGCAGCCCGTTTGATGTTCTTGCTGAAATGCGTATTGCTGCAATTACATAACAACTACAGAAAAATCATAGATTATTCTCCCCCGGGGCGCGATTTGAATACCAACTCCAACTCTATTGCAAATATAAACAGGCAATAGACCGCTTGAAAAAAATAATAGAAGTAAAAAAATGGATGAGAGGAATTCTCTACAGAGGTAATGCTCCGGGAGGATGTTCTCAATTATGTTCTCACCGAGAAAGCAGGTTAATTCTTTTTTCTAAGAGCCAGGCATACTGCGGCCCCGAAAATCCCTGAAAGTATTCCGAAACCAGAAAGTTTTACAGGTGACTCTTCTCCTGTTTTCTCTTCAGGAAGACTATTGCTTTCAGGCCCTCCTACTTCAGGAGAGGGTTCTGCCCTGTAATCAGGCGAGATGTTTTCAGATGTATTTGAACCCGGAACCGTATCTTTTGCATTTGTTTCACTTGTAAAAAGATTGTTATCCGCAGCTCCAGTGATATTTTTATCTTCAATAACGATATCCGTTGCAGGATAGATTATGTATCCATCCGAAGAGACACTGCCTTTTCCTTTATCTGAGGTCTGGAAATACCAGGAGTCGGTAAAGTAGTTCTTTCTATCCTTGTCAAGGTTCAGGATAATTGACTTTGAATTTTTAAGAACAATACCTTCTTTTGAAGTTTCTTTTACTTCAAAGCCCTGATATTCACCTCCGTTTTCAATAATTAAAGTATTGTCTCTGTCGATAAGCCATGTATACCTGAAGACTGCAACAGAATCAGTAGCACTCACAAAAACGGATTCCACATAGGTAATGAAGTAGAACTGGTTTTTTCCGTCTCCAAAGTCTGCAGTTGCGGTAAATGTCTGGCTTTCTACAGTCCCGTCGGCATTCACAATTGCGGATTCGAGTTCATTTTCCCCTTTATAAAGAGAGAACCAGACTTTTTTCCCGTCTGCATCAACCTGGTTCACTGCCAGGGAGTAACCTTTCCCGAGGTCCCAGATCTCACCGGTTTTGAGCGTTTTCTTATCATTGCTACCCTGACTGACTACAATATTTGCAAGTTGTGTAGCATCGTGTTCAATGGTAACATATTGTTTTCCGAACAAGGAAAGTTTGTGGTAAAACATTCCGCCAAGTCCTGCAGGAGTTGTGTTAGCATTGAGTCCAAGATCTGAAACAATCTCATATTTATTGGAGAATTGTCTTGTAGTATACACAAGTTCTTCTTCACCTATTACATGGTTTCCCGGGTTACTTTGTCCCAGCTCGTCCTTTCCGTCCTTTTCAACATACTGCAAGCGTTCTCCCCACCAGTTCTCAGAGGCAACAAAATCTTTGTGCTTATTTATGGGATAAGCAAATCCGCCAAAAGAGGTCGCATTCCAGCAAAAACCATTGGAAGAGGTAGCACCTGTATCAATAGGTACGCCTCTCAAAGTGTAATTTCCTGGTTTGTCCAGTTCTCTGGCAGGAAAAATAATATATCCATCAGAAGAAGTGCTTCCCTTTCCTGCATCTGAAGTCTGGAAATACCATGAGTCGGTAAAGTAATTCTTTTTGTCCTTGTCAAGGTTGAGAATGATTGATTTTGAGTTTTCAAGGATAATTCCGTCTTTTGAAGCCTCTTTTACTTCAAATCCCTGATATTCGTCTCCTTTTTTAATGCTCAGAATGTCATCTTTATCAATTAACCAGGTATACTTGAAAACGGCAAAGGAATCTGTAGCACCCGCAAAAACAGAGTCCACATAGGTAATGAAGTAAAGCTGGTCCTTTCCATCTCCAAAGTCTGCAGTTGCGGTAAAGGTCTGGCTTTCTACAGTCCCGTCCGCATTCACAATTCCGGACTCGAGTTCGTTGCCGTTTTTAGATAGGGAAAACCAGACTTTATTTCCTTCAACATCAACCTGATTTACGGTCAAAAAGTAGCCTTTTCCAAGCTCCCAAATATCCGCGGCCTTAATTATTTTTTTATCATTACTACCCTGACTGACTACAATATTTGCAAGCTGTGTAGCATCGTGTTCAACAGTAGCATACGGTTTTCCGAACCATGGAAGCTTGTAGTAAAACATTCCACCCAGTTCGGCAGGGGTCGTACTGGCATTAAGGCCCAGTTCTGAAACAAGTTCGTATTTGTTGGAGTATTGTCTTGTAAAATACACAAGCTCGCCTTCGCCGATAACATGATTATTGGGGCTGTTTTTCCCAAGTTCGTCCTCTCCATCCTTCTCAATATACTTAAGGCGTTCTCCCCACCGGTTTTCAGAGGCAACAAAATCTTTGTGTTTGTTTACAGGATAATTAAAGCCTCCAAAAGTGGTTGCATCCCAGCAAAAACCATCGGATAAAGTTTCATTGGTATCAAAAGGAGTCCCGCAAATCGCCGGACCTGCAAGACTCAATGGAGGAAGTACAAGAAAAATTGCTAATGCAACAAAAAGTGAAGACAAAATTTTACGAATATTGTAACTCATAAACCTCATCACTCATTTTCATTTAATTTTGTTAACTAAATCAGATATAAAAGAAATTAAGAAACAATTATTGTTATGAATTCAATTAAAAGTAACAACAGATAAATAGAATTAGTTAATAAATTTTACTAAATTTAACTGAAAGAAACATAAATAATACTTAATAGAACATAAAAAACAAAAAATAAAATAAAAAGGGATAAATGAGTAAGGAAAACAGAATAGATGGAGAATAAAATAAAAAGCAAAAGTAGAAAGGGAAAGTTAAATAAAACCGTGTGGTAGGAGTTAAAGTTAAAGTGATTTAAAAATAAAGTGTTACTGGCTTCCTTTGAGTTTCAGCCCGTCACCTTAAAACGGAGCAGAGCTGCAATTCCTCCAAGTTTGTGCAATTTTTCTCCAGGTTCAAAAGCTGTACTGAATACAACGACCTTTCCCTGTGCCTGCTCGACCTCCATAAGGAGTTTATCAATATCTTCTCCTTTTTCCCGCCCTTCCCTCAGGGTTTCATCAGCAATGAGCAGGGTTTCAACAGCTCCGTATCCGAGGGCATTTTTAACATCTGCAAAACCATAAGCAGCTTTTCCATCCATCGAGATCTCTCTGATGAGGTCTTCCATTAGAGAGGACTCGCGGGCTATACGGGACTCCTGCATTATTCTGTCTACAGCCCCCCTACGAAGCACCTCCTGAAATCCAGACATTCCGATCATGGACGTATCTTCAATCAATGCTTTTGAAGCCATTCCAGATTCGACTTCACTGAAATATTTCAGGAAATCTTCTTTAGTAAAACCAGGCCCTGCTATCACTATAGAAGCGTCTTCGGGAACCGCATGCCTGAGCTGTTCAACAATTTCCCTGAAAAACTCATTTCGGAGCCCGCTCTCTCGCTTTCCGGAAGACTGCCGGATATGGGAATAAACTTCAATCCCGTAGTGGCGTACAAAACCAATATCTGCGTCTCCCTCTTCAATTGCTACAATAACAACTTTGGGGCGTTTTCCAGCTTCTTCGGCATCCTGAATACGCTGGAGCTGGTCGTTTTTCCAGTGTTCTTTGATTATGGAAATATTGGTCCCTACTTCCACATTGAGTGTGTGATAGGAACCGGCATCCATCCCATGTTCGATCGGACCATGTATTCGCAGCCGGTTTGCAAATTTATGGAATTCCAGTTCTTCAACCCTGATACCAAGTCTTACCTTTACTTTCTCGACTTTTTCAGGGCGGACTTTATCAGTTGCGGTATCGGCTTTTCTTTTGGTTACGGCAAAGACAAGGTCCTCTTTTTCAATAATATATTTCAGGTGCCAGAGATCGTCAAGGGTCTCGGCTGTTACGGCAATTTCTCCTTCTCTGCCTTTCAGAGAACGGTTTGTAACCCTCATGCCTTTTTCGCTCCTGGAATTTCAGTTTCCCCAATATCTTCTTCCCTGGCTGCAGTCTCGATTTTCACTTCAGTGCCTTCTCCGATTTCTTCGAATTTTTCGGTTNNCTCTCCGGTCTCTTCTCCAAATTCTTCATCAGTTTCTCCTTCACCGACTCCAAAATCTGTTTCCATGCCGGGGTTTAGGTAGCCATTCATTTCAAGCCCAGTACCCTGATCTTTCCTTTCCGGTTTCTGGCTCCTGAGATCCGATTCTCCCGCCGGGACCATCATAGCTACCTGATCAGGGGATGCAATCTGCTTTACAAAGCGGGGGTCATTAAGTTCGTCGGCATAAATCCTGTAGATCTTTTTCGAAATATCGTTCTGGTTGAATTTGCCAGGAGTGATTTCAAGGATAAAGTCCCCGTGCTTTCGGACCGCAGAAGCAGGCCCGCCTATAACCCTTGTCTCGCCTTTCAGTTCAAGCCCGACTGCAATGCCCAGAGGCACATCTTTGAAATAATTACGTTCCCCGCGGATAACAAATGATCCTTTTTTCAGGTATTCCCCCGATTCAGGAGTCTTTGTTACCTGTTCGGGTTTAATCCAGTAGCAATCTCCGCTGAACTGCCCGGATTTCCAGAGGCTCGAATAAGAAACCGCAAATTGTGCAGCTTCCTGGAATGTGGATTCCGGAACTTCTTTTCCCCCTGTTTTTACAACCGTAAGGGGAGCACCCGGGGTCTGCGTATGAAAAACGATATCTCTCTTTTCCATATACTTTTTAAAAATTTCTTCATTGGTATCTGCATCCCGACCTCCTACAATCAGGAAACCGTCTGAAGAGACAAACCACCTGAACCTGTCATACCAGTGCTTTTTCCGGGACGCCTGTAGTTTCCTTCCAGCCTTTGCAGCCTTTGCCGCGGCCTTTTTCTCCATAGCCTTTTTAGTATCCTCAATAGCCCTGATAGCTCCGTCCCTCTTTTTAGTGAACTTCTTGACCTTCTCATAATATTCCTGAGCATTTTGAGGCACAGTTTTTCGAATATCGAGGTTTACTGTCTTCCCGTCAAGGTCTACTGTTACAGTCCCGGTTTTCTGGTCGATGTTCGTGATCTTCTGGGCAGCAGGCACAGTCTTTTTTGCCTGTTTGAGGATTGAACGGATTTCGTCCCAGGAATAACCTTTTGCCCTTGCACCGTTAAGTACGGAAAAAAGCTCTTCTATAACCTGATAATTTGCATAGACTATTTCTGCAAGATTATTATTTTTCTCAATCTCTTTTCCAAATTTTGAAAGGCTTTCTTCCTGCTGAAGCAGACGCCTCTCAAAGACACCGAGGGTCTTTTCCTTTTTCTCGGCTTCCTTTACTTCTGCAACCTGCTCCAGAGCTTTTTTCCCGAAAAACTCATCAAGTGCCGTATTAAATGAATCGAAATATTCTTTTTCATATTCAGAATAACGGTTAAGGTCAAAAGGAACCACATCGAAGGTTTCCATTTTGCCGTTAATTTCTTTCCTTATATGCTGAGGTTTGAGACCAGGGATCTGAGTTCCAACTCCTGCTTCGTCGAGTTTGCCTCCAATTTCAGCGCTGGTTTCACGCTTATTCTCTATTCCGCCTTCTATTTTACCGGCAGTCTTCCCTATAAACAGAGGTGAAAAAAGGTCCTGAAGTGCATCGCGAAGTTTTTCAGCATCCTCTATGGTGGCTTCTTTTGCAGGTTTAGACTTATTGACCCCTGCACGTGCACAGGCTTCTTCTGCCAGAACCCCTCCGAGGTTGAACCTTGTAGCAATTGTCCGGACTATATCTGCCGTTGATTTCGAAAACGCATCCATGAGGTCAGAAACCCTGGCCTCTATGGGGCTTAACTGTGCTTCCGGAAGCTCATAGACCTCTCCGCTCCTGAGCTTGCGGTCCTTGAGGGTTACCGGATTCATGGGAAGGATAATTTTGTTTTCCGAATCCACTATCAGGACATTGCCTCGCGCAAACAGTTCTACAATGAGTGTGCTTCTGACCCCCGCCCTTTCGATTCCTATTTTTACGATCCTGTCGAAGTCGTGCTGCTCTATAGAAACAATCCTGCCCCCTGTCAGGTATTTTCTAAGCAGCATTGGAAAAGACTGGGGAAGCTCGGGACTTGCCCTGAAGTGTTTACTTAAATGAATGCGCTTCCCGGCTTCAATTATCAGGTTGTCCCTCCCCTGATGAAAAACGTAAAGGTTGATGCGTATCTCTTCGCTGGCGGGCTGGTAGATTTTCCCGATCTTCGCATCAATAATGGACTTGGGACCCGCTGACAGTTCGGCAACAACTGCAGCAACGTCTGCACTTGACATATCCTGTTTCATAAAGTGCATATAAGAGAGGATTCATGTATAAGTTTTGTTCCCCCACCCGAATTTCACTTAGGGATCACAGGAAATCAAAAATTTTCTGGAAATTGCACTGCACGTGCACTAGCATGAGGTCCTTTTCGCTTCG
>DUIO01000241.1 GCA_013330315.1 Methanosarcina sp.
CATAACTGACAGTATCGCCTGCAGTACTGGCTCGGAGTTCATTGGCAAGCTCAAATAGCTCAAACGGGTTTCCTTCAAGCAGGAGAAAAGCATCTTCTTCAGTGCATTTTCCCTGGTATGCCCTTTCAATCACATCTTCTGGAATTGTCGGTTTTATAGTGTACATCCGATCATCCTTTTAAAGTTCCGTTATTTCCCTGACTTTTGCCCGGCTGTCCGGCTTATTCTGAGGCTCCGCACCCGGCAATTCTTCTATTGTTCCTGGAAGCCAGCTCGTGTACTCCCCTGTAAAGTGTTGTCCTCTCTTTAGGAATCCTTCCAGCTCCGTGGATCATCCATTCCAGTTCTTCGACAGTAATACTTTCTCCATTGGAAGCTCCTGCCAATCTGGAAATGCTCTCTTCCATAAGCGTACCGCCAAGGTCATTTGCACCGCAGTGAAGAGCAAACTGGGCAAGCTTCTTTCCCAATTTTACCCAGCTTGCCTGAATGTTATCCACATGCCCATGAAGGAGGATACGAGAAATAGAATAAACTTTCAGGTCATTAAGGCCCGGGGTAGTATATTTTCCTTCCCGGATCATCTTTTCTCCGATAGGGTTATTGTAAGGCATAAAAGGCAGGGGCACAAACTCGGTAATTCCTCCTGTCTCTTTCTGAATCTCCCTGATAGTAAGAATGTGCTCTATTCTTTCTTCCGGAGTCTCGACATGCCCGTACATCATGGTTGCAGTAGTAGGGATTCCAGCAGAGTGTGCCTGCCTGACTACCTCGACCCATTCCGCGGTCCTGAGCTTTGAAGGGCAAATTATCTTTCGCACGCGGTCTGAGAGAATCTCAGCTGCCGTCCCGGGCATGGTATCAAGCCCGCTGCGCTTCAGCTTTGAAAGAGCTTCATTAACCTTTATGCCGCTGATGCGGGAAGCGTGGTACACTTCCATAGGAGAGAAAGCATGTATATGCATTTCCGGGAACTCGGCTTTTACTGCTTCCACAATTCCAAGATAAAAGTCCAGCCCTACGTCCGGAAGTAGTCCTCCCTGAATGCAGACTTCCGTTGCTTTTGCCTGCTTGGCTTCCCTTACCTTCGCCATAATCTCTTCAAGGCTCAGCAGATATCCGTTATCGTCCCTGAATGCACAGAACCCGCAGGTTCCTACACACCGGCTTGTGAAATTGATGTTCCTGTTAACCACATAGGTTACTGTATCCCCCACAGCAAGAGCACGGAGTTCGTCCGCAAACCTGAAAAGTTCGAAAGGAGGTACTTCCAGGAGCAGAAGAGCATCTTCCTTTGTGCTCTTCCCCTGGTATGCGCGTTCTACAAGCTCATCGGGAATTTTGCTGTTCATTTTTCTAAATCCTCCGAGTTTTCTGTTTCGGGCTGTTTCCTGTAGCCTTCCGCATCTGAGAGCCGCTCAATGAGGCTGCCTATTCTTTCCGAACACCACCCTTTTTTTATGTACTGGGGGTAAACCGGCAGGCGTTCTTTAAGCGGAATAGCCCCGAGCTTTCCCTGCAAGTCCTTTATATCAGGCCATTCGGCTTCGGGGTTGATCCAGTCAATCGTAAGAGGAGAAATGCCTCCGAGGTCCGTTACTCCCTATAGAATAAGGGCTCTCGGGTCTATTAAATTAGGGGCAACCTGGATTGCCACATCAGGGGGCAGGATCCGGGCCGCAAGAGCTACCGTGTCCATCATTTCTTCAATATCAGGCTCAGGGAAGTTTTCCATGGCTGTACCCGGTTTCGGGGCAAAGTTCTGGATAATTATTTCCTGGATATGCCCATAATCCCTGTGAAGGGCTGCTATTTTTTCAAGCGATTCTATTCGATCTTCCCTGCTCTCCCCTATCCCTATAAGGAGACCGGTAGTATAAGGAATCTTCAGTCTTCCGGCTTCCCGGATTGTCTCAAGCCTGCATTCCGGAATTTTTCCTGGGCAGTCTTTATGTGCGTCAAGAACTGCCGTGCTCTCAAGCATTAGCCCCATACTTGCATTAAGGGGCTTTAGAGCTTCGAGTTCCGAGCGGGTCATTATTCCCGCATTAGTATGGGGAAGAATTCCGATATCTATTGCTTTTTCACAGAGAAAAAGGACATATTCAAGAGTAGAGGAATAGCCAAGCTCTTCAAGCATTGCACCGTATCCCGGCACTTCTTCTGCACGCTCTCCAAAAGTAAAAAGAGCTTCGGTACACCCGGCCTTTACTCCGTTTTCAAGAATGGAAATAACCTCTGCAGGCTTCAGGAGCCGGGCTCCGAACTGTCCGGGTTCCCGCCTAAAGCCGCAGTAACCGCAATGATTTCTGCAGATATTGGTAACAGGGATGAAAACGTTTTTTGAATAGGTTACGAAAGGAATTTTTTCCAATGGAATGATAAAACACCTGCTGATTCTGGTTTCTTACTTTCGGNNGCGCTACATACTGGTGGCACATAGTGAGGTGCTTCCCCGGAGGAGCCATTTTTGGATCAGCATGGGTTACTTCGTTGATTCCGTTTATGCGCCTCGTATAAGGAGTTAAAAGGACTCCGGAATGCCCTACCAGGGGCTCGTCTGCGGAAAGGCAGATTTTTATGCCTGCAGAGGGCTGAAGTGTCTCAAGCATTTTAAGATAACCTGAATTTGCTTCTCTGGAGAGGGCTTCGCCGCAAAGCAAAGCTGTCGCAGCATGACCAAGGTTGCTGATAACAAGGTTAGCTTCATGATTTTTGCCTTCGGCGACCACACCTGTAGCTTTCCCGTTATCGACCAGGATCTTTGAGACTTCCTGCCCGGTGTATATTTTCCCTCCGTTTGTAAGAATAACGGATTCAAGTGCATCAATAACCCCTTTGCACCCTCCTTTAGGTATGCCAGGGCCTCCAAACCGGTACATATTTTCAATAATCTCAAAAACCTCTTCTACAGGGACTTCATCGCTTTTCAGGCTGAGAGCCCAGCCGCAGAACGAATCTGCAAACCTTATCAGCCATTCGTCGTTGACCTGAGTCTTTATCCAGGCATTAAGCGTACTTCCTGCAGGGCGGTTTTTTCTCGTACTGACGATCAGAAGAGCTATTTTCATGCGGTCTTTATAAGAAAGAAGCGAAGGAAAATCATTAAAAGAGATGTCTTTAAAGCCTTTCACGTAATCCGAATTCCCTTTTTTGAGGGGCACGCGTACGGTGGTCATTTCTGATCTCACTATATTTACATTGGCGCCGATTTCCCTCAGGAGTCTGGCGAGAGGACCTCCGGGTCCGTTGGGAAGCATATGGAAAGCTCCGCTAGAAAGCTGGAACCCTTTGTAATTGAGATTGGTAAACCTGCCTCCCGTAATAGGAAGCCTTTCAAAAACTTCAACCTCATGCCCTGCTTTTGATAGACGGGCAGCACTCAAAAGCCCTCCAAGCCCCGCACCGATAACAATTGTTTTCATGCCGGTACCTCAATGGCTTTTACAGGGCAGTAGGGAATGCACAACCCGCATTCAATGCAGGCGTCAGTAGACCGTGCTCTTCCTTTTACCTCAATTGCTCCTTTTTTGCAAAAAGAAGCGCTCTGGCCGCACCCTACACATTTATCATTTATCTTCATGCGATCCACCAGCTTTTCTATCGTGAAAGGACTTATTATAATGTATTGGTATAGTCTGTTGTTCGCGTAATTTCCAGTATCAATCGGAGAGCAGAGCTTTCCTGATGCTTTCCTGACGAGATGTACGGGTTGTAATATGTAATAAGTAATATACTATGAAATTATCCCCCGGGGAATATAATATAACTGAGGAAAGCATCATTATACGTATACATATTATATGTCTGCTCTGTAATGCTCAGGTTTTACCCGAGAGCATATTTGAAGGATTAATGTGCTCCGTGAAGATCAGCCTCAAAGTAACCCATACGGTAATTACTATCGTCTGTCATTATTTTCTGGTAGCTTATGTAAACCCTCAATTACGTAAACCAGCCTTTTGCCATATGGAAATCTGACGAAAATTATTTACTAACATTGAGTGAGAATTTGAAGGAAATGAGTTGCCGCCCCTTTCATATTTATGGAGAAGATTTTCAGCATTTCCAGTTCCTCATAATTTTCATTCGAAATGTTGCCTCAAGAGCTTTGTGCCTTCCGTATTTATCATTATTATTTATACTATATCCGAAGGTTTCTAACAGGCATTAAAATAATTGGTTTAGATATATAATTCCTTGCCATTCCGGAAGAAAACTCCGGGATTGCAGCAAAGCAGTTCGCAGAATTCCGCGGCGGTTCGGAATAATAG
>DUIO01000269.1 GCA_013330315.1 Methanosarcina sp.
TATTGAGATAGCTATTTTGCAGCAATTTAATATTGTTCTGGTCTTCTTTCTCTTTTTTCTTTGCGGCAGATTCAAACATGTTAATCTTTCCATATATAAGTGTATTATCGCATGTTTCAAAAAGCTCTTCCTTATCACATAAATTGATCTCTAACTGACCGATAATTGCATCTCTATTCCTGCCATCGCCGCTTATACTACTGTAATAAGTTATACAACCAGAATCGTTGTTTCTAGAAAATACGTCCATAAGGAAGTTAATATTATTAATGGTTTTATATACATTTACGACAGGAGGGCAAATATTACCACTTAGTTTCACCGAAATATTATCAAAAAGGTTATATTTTATATCTTTATTACTATTAAGATAAAATAGAAGAACAGATTCTTTTTCATTTTCTCTGTCTTGCAGCCCCTGCTGGAGACATTCTTCATATGTTGAACACATCTCAATATTGTCATCAGTTTTTAATGTACCATTCGTATCCCCAGTAGCACCATTCTTATTTGGGGTAAGTTCATTCTGAACGTTTGAAGCAGCAAAAACTATATTAACTATTAATACTATTACAATGACTATATATTTTTTCATCTGACACCTTATAAATTTGTAAGTACGCCGGCAGTAACAGCTATCTGCATCATAACCTGAGTCACGTCTTTGATATTACGCATCCATGGTATCCTATTATAGTTGTCCGGTACTATTATAGTGTCACCTGGATCAAGTTGTTTACCGCCACTGAAGTACGAAAACTCCCATCTATCATTCTTAGATGACCACTTCATTGCATCATCTGAAACTTTCTGAGCTATACCATCCACTTTCATAATATATATATTCCCTTTGTCTGCGTTAGCAAGATAGCCGCCTGTCATTTTAACATATTCGTTCCAATCCATTTTTTCGTTATATACGAACGCACCAGGACTTAGAACAGAACCTGAAACAGCAACGGTATTCGGCATCTTTGGAATATAGATCTCATCTCCATTTTCAAGAACAATGTCATTAACACTGCCCTTGAGAAGCCTTGGGTGCATAAGCTTAAGAACTATTCGGCCATCGGCTTTCAGACGCTTCATAGAGTTGATAAATTCATTTTTAGACTTAAGAAGCATCTCAGAAGAACTGATACTTGTGGTGGTGGTTGCCCCCATAGCTTCCATATTAGCGCTCATAAGAATCTGGCGTTCAAGATTAGAGATCATTTTATCCAACATAAGCTGTTTCTCACGCTTAACACTAATGCGTGTAAAGTACGCTCCTTTGAGATATCCATATTCTGTAAATCCGCCTGCTCTGGCAATTATAGAGGAGAGTTTCTCACCTTTTTTTATTGGATATCTACCAGGGAATCTGAATTCCCCAGAAAGAGTTACATATTCCATTTTATTGTATTCCGCAATATTGCGTATCACTACACTATCATTAGGCATCAGTCTTACAGCATCAGCATCACTAATGTCAGTCTTAATATACTTTTGAGTTACCTCACCATCGACAATCTCTTTCCTGACGATCNNTCCCTGCCATTATCAGCAGCTGTCTTAAAGACAAATTATCAGCATACAGATACGTACCAGGATCAAATACAGCTCCCTCGACATTAACATATCTCTTGGTTTCACCAGCAACTTTTTTCACAACGATTCGATCACCATCATGAAGAGCATAGGTTGTCTTTGCATCAGAGATGTTCTTGATATCAAAACCAAAAATCTCGTCGCTGGAAGACTTCATATTCTTTCTATATATCAAGATATTATACTTAAAGAACCTATCATCTTTGCTTATGGTTTTTGTTAAAATATCATTGAGTGTCATGCCCTTATAATAGAAAAACTCACCCTGATTAAGCACGTCACCACTAATCTCTATGTGGTTTAGCAATGCCGACATATAGACACCGTGAACAACGATAAAACCCTGCATAGGTGCTTTTGTTGACATAGCCTTATTTATATCAATGTATTCTGAACTGTAACGATCATCTACAAAATCTACTATTTCAATGCTTTTCTTATCAGAACTGCTTGTGAATCCGCCAGCTTTAACGATCATATCGTAAACGGTGGCGTTCTTCTCAGCCGTGTAATCATCAGGATTAACGACCTCACCGGAAACTGAAATATTGACGTTATCCATAACTTCATAATGACCTACAATCACTATCTTATCATAAGGCTGAAGACTCAGGTTATCCTTACTGTTTCTATCGTCAAATATCTTTTTAAGGCTGAAAGAGATAATTCCTGTTTCGCTGGTCCGAAGATTCCTTCTGACAATGAATGAAGACTCAAGCTCGGTGTCGGCAAGAATGTAGCTGGGATTTTTTATTATATCAGAGATACGCATACCTTTTTTGTACTCATAATCTCCGGGATATATTACGTTTCCTGAAACACTTACAGTGTTACTCTTATCCTCGGCAACACTATATACGGTTATCTTGTCACCGTCCTCAATTGAAACAGACGATCTGCCTCCGTTCTGAAGATTGACACTTTTAACTTCATATTTCATTGTCTTCTTATTTACTCTTGTGACAATGACATTATTTAACACGGCTTCAGAAGTAGGACCTCCTGCAAGAGCAAGAGCATCTCTGACTGACTGTTCATTTTTTATGTCAAAATATGCTTCTGTCTTAACTGCACCTTCGATCAACACTCTTTTTGTTGTTCTGGGAACGAATATTATGTCATTGGGTTCAAGTTTCTGTATTGACGGAGTATAACTACCTTTATT
>DUIO01000153.1 GCA_013330315.1 Methanosarcina sp.
CGGCAACAAATACCCTTGCAGCTTTTAGCTTCTCCTGCCCCTCCTCTCCAAAAAGGAGAATTTGCCGACTATATTTTTCTCGTTCCATATTATCCATGTAAGCGCCTTCCGGAATGTTGATTTCAGTGTTTTAATTTCTCAATAAAACGATTTACTTATGCATAACGTCTTCGGAGAGCAGAAATAAGAACAGAGTTTTCATGAATCAAGAGTAATAGGGAAAGAAGAATGAATGGTAAGAATTTGCNNCCGAAGAAAGAAACGGTTGAAAGCTTGGAAGGCAGAAAATTTTTTTTTGGAAAAATTAATTAAGGCAAGACCCATAAAAATGGTTACATTATTTTTAACATTAATGGAACCGGATATAGCTGCTCATTTTTATTAAGACCTTTTTAAGAGGTTGCGATGAGATGCTGGAATACAGATGAGACGCTGGAAAATAGAAATTTATAAAGGTTTTGGAATATATGAAAGTTCTGGATTTAAAAAATACTATTCTCAATATCAAACGGGAGTTCTCCGGTTACTTTAAAGAGCGAGATGCAGAAATCAATGGTTCTCTTCTGGCGCTACTTTCAGGAGAACATATACTTTTGCTGGGACCGCCCGGTACTGCAAAGACTCTGCTTGCAAGTAAAATTTGCGAAACTATCGAGGGGGGAAATTTTTTCCATTACCTGCTCACTCGTTTTTCGACTCCGGAAGAGGTTTTCGGACCACTTTCCTTAAAAGCACTCGAAAAAGATGAATTCAGCCGGCGAGTAGAAGGCTATCTTCCAACTGCACACATCGCTCTCCTTGACGAGATTTTTAAAGCGAATAGCTCTATATTGAACAGCCTTCTGACAGTTTTGAACGAAAGAAAATATCATAACGGCAAGGAGGTTATGGATGTCCCCCTTTTCTCAGTTTTCGGGGCTTCCAATGAACTTCCCGAGGAAGATGAAAGCCTCGAAGCCCTTTATGACAGGTTCCTCTTCAGGTACAGTGTTGACTATATCCAGCACGAAGAAAATCTTGAAGCTCTCATTTTCGAAAATACGGAGGATTTCCTGCCTTCAACCAGGCTATCGGTTGAGAATATAAAGGAAATCCAGAAAAAAGCAAGGGAAATGCCTGTAGATCCTGAAGTCCGGACAATTATTCGAGGATTAAGGAGAGAGCTTAAAAACTCAAACATCTTCGTTTCGGACAGGCGCTGGAAGAAGATAATAAATGTCCTCAGGGTAGCTTCAGCCGTAAACGGGCATACAAGCGTAAACAGAATGACTGTTGTCCTGCTTCAGCACATGCTCTGGGACCTGCCTGAACAGAAGGAGACTATCAGGAAGCTTATCCTTGACAGAGTGATTTCAGGTGGCACTGATACAGGAAAACTGAAGCAGAATGTGCTTGACTTAAGGAATTCCGTTTACATTTGCCTGCAGCAGGAACTTCCGGACACAGCATCCTGCAATAAGTGCTTTGAAGAGGAGAAGAAAACCGCCGGAGGCATGAAAAGCTCCAGGTTTACGGGAGTAAAAGCACCGAAGAGCCTCACCTTCAATAACGCACTTGATCTTTTAAAGCACCATAAAGAATTTCCTACCCATACCTACAGTCTCGGGCTTGACTACGGCAACATGAACGGTTCATTGAGTTTCGAATCCCTGGCAGAGCAGTTCCGCCGCAGGTATGGATTTGAGTTCAAGCTGAGCCTGGATTACGGGGACAAAAAGCTCTACGAAAAAGAGTATGAAAACCTTGAGGAAAGGCTGAACTACTTCAGAAAGCAGATCCAGGAAGAAGAAAAGGCTCTTGAAGAGACCCTCAGGGAAAACATATGGATTTCAGGGCAGGACAGCAAAGAGATTCTGATAAAATATCACTCCAAAAATACGGATATTTATGAGATAGCAAGTTATCTGAACGAAATCCGTGCTCTGCTGGAAAAGCCGAAGATATTCGATGTGGAAATCGAGAAAGCAGAGGTTGCCTGAGCNNGCATATTTTGATAGGGACTTTAATCCTTCCACTATATTAAATATAGAACTGCGGGAGTTTCTGGCAACTCCCCGGAAAGTTCCCTATAGACTCAGGGAGGAGATTGCAGAAATTCTTATTTATGAGCTCCTTTCAGGAAAAGAGTATGAAATAAAAGACGAAAAGCGCTTTATGGAGAAATTTGGAGCTTTTTACCCCATATTTCTTGGTATGAAGAGCCGACAATTCTGGGAAGAAATAAAGGCCCTTGCAGGAACAAACCGCATGGCAGGAGTTTTTATCCTTAAAACTTTGCTGGAAGAACTCTTCGTGCTCCTTGAGGATTATGAAAAAGTAGAAAAGGATCTCTTTAGAAAATCACAGAAAGGACTGGAGAGGGCCTTGAAAGCTTTAAAGGAGCTGATCGATGAAACTCAGGCTTTGTGGGAAAAAAACAGGCTTGGAACAATGGAAAGCCTGAGAAGCTATGAATGGCAGAGAAATCCGGAAGAGTTTCAAGAAAAAAAGAGAGCAGCAGAGAACAGCGAGAATAACCAGGGAAGCTTTCTTAAAAGGTTAGGAGACCGGATAGAGAGTCATCAGGACCAGGAATACGATGACCCGGAGTCATCGGAAAGACTTGCTTCAATGACNNAGAGAATATTTCGAAAACCTCGAAAAATATGCTGCCCTTTTCAGGAGAAGTTCTGACCTGCACAAGATTCTCGAGCAGATTGGCAGGATAGAACTTGAGTACGGCTCAAAAAAGCTGCGATTATCACCGCACAGCAAAAGTGAAGTACATACGGTCACACTTTCAGGTGATATCCAGACTCTGCTTCCAATAGAAATCGTAAAACTCAAAAATCCCGTACTGAAGCGCAAGTTCTATGCTGACATGATTGAAGAAAAGCTCCTTACATACCAGTTAAGGGGGGAAAACTGGAACTCGGACCTTACAGGGAAAAAAAGAAAGGGCCCTGTTATAGCCCTTGTCGATACCTCTGCTTCTATGAGGGGAGCCCCTGAACTTCTTGCAAAAGCTGTGGTTCTGGCGGTTGCAAGGAGAATGTTAAGAGAAAACAGGGATGTCAAAGTAATTCTCTTTTCATCAAAGTGGCAGACCGTTGAGATCGAACTCACGCACAAAAAACGTATGGGAAAAGAGTTTCTCGAATTTCTCAAATATACCTTCGGAGGGGGCACGGATTTCAATACGGCACTCCGGTCAGGGCTAAAAACAGTAAAAGAGGAAAAAACCTTCCATGGAGCAGACCTTCTTTTCCTTACGGACGGGAGCTCGGAACTATCAGAGAGACCTCTTATCCGTGAATGGAATGAGATAAAAGTAGAAAGAAAAGCCCGCATCTTTTCCCTGATAATAGGAAATTATGATGCAGGAGGCCTGGACCAGGTCTCAGACTATACGTATATAATCCATGATCCGGTAAACTGGCAGGTCGAGGAAAGCCCTGCAAGATTTATAAAGGCGATCAGCAGGGTTTCGAGAATATTTTAAAGGATGGAGAGAGGTTTTTGATAGAGCAGGAAAAAAACGAATACACAGAGTTAATGTCTGCGCTTAAGGTGCCTGCTAACTTCTTCTATGAACTCTTCCATATCTCTTCTGTTTGGGGTTTGATGCTTGTAAATACTTGACAGAACAACAAATGCGGCCTTTTTGCCTCTGGAAGAGTTCCTGAGCAGACCAAACTCGATCACTGTAATTATAGTTTCAGATATTAGCCTGCGGTCCCTGGGACTTAAGTTATTCCATGTATCGTTGAGTTTTTTAGAAGAGGTTTTCACTGACTCTTTTCCTTCGGAAGCTATTACCGAGACTTTTAAAGAAACGGACTTTGAGAGTTTTATTATCTGGTCTTTCCCACAGCAAGCGGTCCTGGAAAACGTCCTGAAGGCCCTTTCCGAAATTTCTTTCATGCGCATTTTTTCATAAACAAAGGTATGTTCCCGGTTATTTCCCGAGAATTCATTTCTGGAGGGTCTGTCTTCAAGGATTTTGCGAATCTCTTCAAAAATTTCAATAATTTCCTCATCGGACCTGGTTCTGAGGTATTCTCTGAGGTTTTCCAGCATTCCGGAATCTGCTCCGGCAGAATAGTTATCTTCAAAAACGGAGGCTTCGCTAATCTCAACAAAATCGGCATCTATTACAGGATATGGCCCTATAAAAGAGCCACGTAACGACTCCTCTCCGGAAGTCGGGATTTTTCTGAACCTGCAACCGGTATTCGAGAATCTCCTGAAAACATCCTGTTTGTTTTTGAGCAAGAAAATCACATCCATACCTGTTTCGAAGCAAAAATTGCCCTATCTCTGCTGAAAATGTTCATATCTTGAAGTGAAACCATTCACTTATTTCAGATTAAACTTATTTCAGATTAATCTTCGTTAATCATATTTTCCTTAATTACATTTTCGTAATATAGCTTCTTTATATATAGCTTATAATAACATAAGCCGGTTTCATTCCGGACCAAATATCTTCTTCTGTTCAGGTCGCTGCCGGGATGGGGTCACTGTTCATTAATAGTATAAATACGCCTGCAAATTCCAGCTGTGGATTCGAGTATAAAATTCCGAATGATGGATTGACCTGGGAGCAGCAAAAAATAGATCCTGGCACAAACAGCTCTGGCAGGAAAAAAATTACCTTAAAAAGACATAAGCACCCTTTAGACATGGATATAAGCTTTTTTCTNNAGAATAATAACTGCAAATTGGTTCGTAGTTTAAGTAATTATTTTATAAGTCTCATGCCTTAGTGAATATTAGGCGAGGTGAAAAGCATGAGCATACTTGATATAAAGACATTAAAATTAATCATATGCGGACTGTTTATCGTATCTATCCTCTCTATTGCCAGTGGTGCAGGAGCAGGGGTGGGTAATAAAGCTGTGCCTGCAGAAATTGAAATTGCAGATATCGGAATTGCAGAAGAGAAAATTGCAGCCAGCTCAGTTGCTGGATATGGAGTGGATGCCGGTTATTATTATCCGGAGTTTGAAAAAATCATTGTGGAACCAGCTTATAAATACCTTGAAATGAAGCCGGGAGACAGCAAAAACTTTACTGTGACTGTTACAAATAAAGATAATAAAACTATTGCATTAAATCCCAGACTTTTAATCATCCCCTATACTGAGAAATTCGTAAATGAAAGCTGGATCGATATAAGCCCTTCAGCAAAGGAATTAAATCCGGGGGAAAAAGAGGAATTCGAAGTAGATGTGAATCTTCCTGAGGACACGGACCTTGGAAATTATGCCGTACTTATAGCCTTTACAGACAAAGTACCCGAAGGGGATGTAGCAGGCTATTATCCGAACTTCCCGGGTACCATGCAGCTGAACCTGCAGGTATGGGTTCCGCCGACAGTTCAGATCCTTACGCCCTATGTAAATGATCTTGTAGAAGCCGGAAAGACTTATACATATGAAATAGAGCTGAGAAACACGGGTAGTAAGGATGTTGCAATCTCACCCGAGCTTATAGAAGGAGGCGACATCATATACTACGAAAGTTCCTACCCTTACGGAGGTGGGAAATATGCCTTCGGAAATGATGCAATAAGCATAGAAGCTCCGGATAAAGTAAAAGCAGGGCAGACAGCTGTTGTAAAAATGACGCTTAAAGTTCCGGCTGATGCAAAAGGCAGTTACAGCGGGACTCTTAACCTCAATATTGATGACCCCGGAATCAGAGAATATGAAGGGAAAGTTTCCCTGAATTTCCGTATCCTTCCGATTCCCGAAGGACCCTATGAAACTACCTTCAAAGCCGTAGACAACGGAAATATCAGCATAGAGGTCAGGGCTTATCAGTATGGATACGGCCTGTATACTGAAGGAGGAAACAGGGATTTTACTCCTTCTTTTGAAGTAAGCCTGAAAGATCCGGCAGGAAATGAGGTTACACCTGTCCTCGTAAGCAAAAAATACAGCGGTTCGGTAAATATAGTAGATGATACATACCCGTTGCCTTACCTCCCCTACATATCGGCAAGGGTTGCAGACGGAATGGAAACCTATAACAAAGGCAGCTATCAGGGTGGAACTACAACCTTTGTAGAGACCTATACAGTGCCTGGAGCAGCAGGAGACTGGACACTTTCAATCCTTCCTGAAAACACGGAAAATTTTGAGTATTCCATCACAATCGGTACTACTGAAAAATGAATGGATACTTCGGCTTGAAAACGTTAAGCCTTAATAATTTTTTCTTTTTTTTCTATTTTTTCCCTTTTTCCTGCTCTTCATTTTTTCCTGTTTTTTCTTTTTTCGGCTTCAGGAAACTCAGGCTTGCGGTGCCCGAATTTATGTTCTGTATTTAAAAATCAGGTTTCTGGAAAATTAGCATAATTTACGCCTGCCGGACTGAAAGTTTATTGAGTAATGTTACGATTTCTGAAAAAATAAAATTTCCGTATCGACGCCTTCCGGATAAATTTCTCCAGGATCGATTCTCTCTTTCC
>DUIO01000193.1 GCA_013330315.1 Methanosarcina sp.
TCTTGCAGCTAAAGAAGCCGCCAGGCAAATGGATATGGAACATTTACGGGAGCTTGGGAATAATGAGAGGTTCAATTGTCTGTACTGTGCACCCACACTGATCATAGTTTCCGGAAGTGAACATTCACCCGTCCAAGTGGAAGCTGACTGCGCCGCAGCCACCCAGAATTTGCTACTCGCCGCAGAGTCTGTAGGGCTGGGGTCATGTTGGATTTTTTTTGTCCTTCTAGCATTTTATTCACCACAGGGGTCCGAATTGTTAAATGAACTGAAGATACCAGCGGGTTACAGGCCTTACAGTTCAGCTGTACTCGGGTACAAACAGAGTGAAATAGTCAATGTACCTGAGAGAAAGCCCAACCTTATAACATATATAAGATGATTTAACTGAAAGAAAAGGTTCTTTTCATTGTTAAAAACATAGAGGGCTATTTTTTTACTTGTATCAAAGGATTTTAAGAAGCAGAAGATCGCCTGAAGGACAAAAAGCGCTGAAGAGTGAGAGATTACCCAAAAACTGAGAGATTATCCGAAAAGATAACCTGAAAACTGAAGGATAACCTGAAAATAAGAAATATCTGGAATCGATAAAAAGAATTGGTTAAAAAAGAATTGATTAAAAAAGAATTGGTTAATACCATTTCAAGCAGTAAAAAACTGTTTCAAGCGGCAAAATCATTCAATTTCATGCTATTATAGTTTCCAGTTTCAGCTTTCAAGCACCTCAACTGCCAGTTCGGCATTAATGATGTAATCGAAGTTAATGACCTCATCCCATTTTTGCTGCATAAACATCGATTGGAAACAGACTCCGATAATTTTTTGCTTCTCTGAACCATCCAGAACTTTTTTTACAATTTCCTTAGCTTTTTCAGGACCCGAACCGATCTTCGGCATCGCAAGCCCACCAAGCAGGACAACAGCATCCGCATGGGCATCTGTGGGCTCTCCAAGCTGCATTCCTTCAGGAGTCATGGATATTGACCTGGCTTTCTCAAAATCCATGTTGGGGATAAATACAAGTTTTCGGTCCCTGACTACGAAGCCCAGAAGCTCGGCAAAAGGCGTACAAAAGCCGGGGGTACCAACAAATGTAATCTTTTCTACTCCGTTCATGAGACCCTTGAAGCTGTTCAGGATGCCTCCTACTCCCTGAGAGGTATTTATTATCGGTATGAAAATCTCTCCTTTTAATCTCCAATAAAGGTATTTTTTGACCACTTTCTTTATAACACCATCTACTTCGCAATAAGATTGGAGGCGTTCCCATAAATAAGTTAAGTTAATTTTCGCTCTTGAACTTCAAAGCTGACTGCAACTATTTCTGGAAGCAAATATTGTAGATGCAAATACTGATGTAAATGAACAGAAAAGAACGAAAAAACGATAAAAACAGAAAATAAAAAAGGAAAAAGAAGGTAGAGAAATAAAAAAAGAATCAAAAAGGAAAAAGAATAGAGAAAAATGAAAAAAAGATTGAAAATAAAAAAGNNGATTCTTTACAAAGTCTTCGAGTTCTGCAAGCTCGCCTTCGAAGCGTACGGTGTAATTAGTCTCGCCGCAGTAGATTACACAGTCATTGGTTGAGCCCATGCACTGGACATCGTTTCCGACAATAGGGGCGATAGGGGCAATTCCGTACCCGCTTTTAATGCAGTTGATATCAAAGCCTATTGATTCGAATTTGTGGATGCCTGTTTCGACGACGCGGGCTGAGATCTGGACAGAGCCCGCAATGGAAGCTGTAGGTGCAACAGCAATCATAACGTTTTCAGGGTCTACACTGCAATGTTTTGCAATGTACTCGACCACTTTTTCATCGGGGAGCTTATCGGATTCCATGACAAGGACGGCTGCTTCGAAGTCGTCTTCATATCCTATTTCTTCATAGAGCTCTTTTGGTTTTAATCCAAGCGCACGTGCAGGGCCCGAGCCCATACCGAAATAGTTCCCCACGGAGATTCTCCAGCCTGCGTACTGGGAAGCCATGCAGGCAATTACCGGATTGTCGGTTGCTACCTGGATGGCAGGCCATTTAATGCCGTTGAGGTCAAAAGTACTGTATTTAAGGTCAGCAAGATCGGCAAGGCAGAGTCTTGCCAGGTACATTCCGGCTTCATATCCGCCTTCGGCTTTAACTCCACAGTCAATAATCGTGGCGCCGTTTTCGAGCTTGGTTACTTCTGTTTTCAGGTCTTCACTCCAGTCGAGCATCTCTTCGATGACGTATGAGCCCATTTCGTTGACGCTTATCAAAATATCACCTTATTTATCGATCTGAGAATTGTTTTCGACTTGTTTACCGAAACTGTTCACAGGCAAAAGTTGACTGTAAATAGAACTGTTAGTTATGTTGATCAGACAGCTGGCTACCAATCGAGCTAATTTCCCGGTTGGAAGTTTGCCCTGCTAGATGAATATTATATCAAACAACTAAGCACCATATGAAATAGCTTAGATATCGAGCAACTGCTGCCGAATAACCAAATGCCGGACAATCAGGTACTGAAATACTAAACCAATTCACTCGGGTTGTTCGCCTGATTTGCTATCCGTATAAGGAAGAATCCAATATATAGATACTGTTATAATATTTTATTAGAATAATACTAGTTTACCTGATAATACGATTAGTCAGATTATAAAGATTCGGTCATTTTTTCGTACCGCGCCGTCTACGGCAAGCCCGACTTCGCCTCCCTTTTCTGCTTTTTGCAGGCTCACGCCCTCTTTTATGAGAGAACGGACCTGCTGCTTGATATAAGTGGTACTCCCTTCGATCAGGATTTTATCGCCTATTGCAAGCCCTTCTTCAAGCAATCTTATTGCTGCAGCCTTCTGTTTTGGGTAATAATTTTCAACAACCCCTACAGCTCTGCGTTTTTTCTCTGAGGCGTTCATGTTTTTGTAAGGAGAAAAGCCTTCAAGACCGGGAATTCCAAAGTAAAAGCCGGTAGAAAAGCCTCTGTTATATACAGCAGCCAGTTCTGACTCCCATGCATCCGCTTTTTCCCGGGTATAACTGCCATCTTTGCAGGCGTCTATTGCTCCCCTGTAGCAGCGAGAGACAACTTCAAGATAGCCGGGGTCGCGCAACCTGCCTTCAACCTTAAATGCATCTACTCCGGCTTTAAGAAGTTCCGGAATATATCCGATCATACATAAATCTTTTGCACTGAGAAGGTACTTCCCCCTGCTTTCTAAAATAAGCTCGTTTTCCCCATGAAGCTCCCACTCCCAGCGGCAGGGTTGAGTACATTCTCCGCAGTTTCCGGATTTTCCGAGGACATATGCAGAAAGGTGGCATCTGCCTGAAACTGCCATACACATTGCACCATGGACGAAAGTTTCGACCTGTACTCCAGTCCGCTGCCTTATTTTCCGGATTTCTTCCAGAGAAAGCTCCCTTGAAAGTACAATGCGTTCTGCACCCAGGGTTCTGTAAAACTCTGCAGTCTCGTGGTTTGTAACATTTGCCTGAGTAGAAATGTGGGTCTTAAGCCCGGACTTACATGCTTTTAAAATAACTGCAGGATCCCATGCAATAACTGCATCCACTTCGGCTTTTGCAGCAGCAGATACCACGTTATCCGCTTCTTCAAGCCTGTCTTCATTTACTGTCGAATTCACAGCCAGATAAGCTTTTAAGCCTCTAGTTTTAACTTCAGAAACGAATTCTTCGAGATTTTCAAGAGTAATTGATCTTGCTTTTGCCCGC
>DUIO01000270.1 GCA_013330315.1 Methanosarcina sp.
CTATCCGACCGCTCCCACTCCTGGAAATACATAAAATTCGGACCTGATGGAAAGCTGTATGTGCCTGTGGGAATGCCGTGCAATGTTTGTGATAAGGAAGGAGAAGACGAGCGTTACGGAACGATCATGAGGATGGAGCCTGACGGAAGCCAGCTAGAAATCTTTGCGAGAGGGATAAGGAATACCGTTGGTTTTGATTGGGACCCCAATACCGAAGAATTATGGTTTACTGATAACGGCAGAGACTGGCTTGGAGATGATTTGCCACCTGACGAACTTAACAGGGCACCTGAACCTGGGATGCATTTCGGGTTTCCTTACTGCCATGCAGGGGACATCCCTGACCCGGAATTCGGAAAGTTTCGGGACTGCTCGGAGTTCACGGCTCCTGAGATCAAACTGGGCCCGCATGTGGCTGCCCTCGGGATGACCTTTTATACAGGCACCATGTTCCCTGAAGAATACAGGAACCAGATATTCATTGCCGAGCACGGCTCATGGAACAGGAAAGATCCAATCGGATACCGAGTTTCCCTTATTAAGTTAGAAAATGGGACTGCTGCAAGTTATGAGCCTTTTGCGGAAGGATGGCTTCAGGGTTTAGCACCCTGGGGAAGGCCTGTGGATGTCCTTGTAATGCCTGACGGAGCCCTGCTTGTTTCGGATGATAAGAATAATGCGATCTACAGGATCAGTTACAGCTAACCGGGATACTTTAAAGGTTAATGAGTAAAGAATCAGTGACTAAAAAACTAATAATTTAAAAACGATAATTTAAAAGCAAGTAATTTAAAAACAATAAGTTAAAACCCATAATTCAACAAATCAGCAACTTAAAAACCATTATCTTACACAGTACCTTAAAAACATTGCCTTATAACTATTATCTTAAAGCATGCTCAAAGGGGCTGGTGGTTATTAAAGGTTCATCGAGCCCGGTAAAAATACTTAAGATTATACGTCATATACGGTAAACAGGGGGTAAATAATTGCTATCAAAAATTCCTGTAGATCTTAAAAAAGTATCCGAGGAAGATATCGATAAAGAAATCCTCAGAGCCGGAATTGTTGCCGAGATTGATGCTATAAACCTCTATGAGCAGATGGCTGCCCTTACTAATAATGAAAACATAAGAGCAGTCCTCATGGATGTGGCAAAAGAAGAAAAAACACATATAGGGGAGTTTCAGGCGCTTTTGCTCAGGTTCGATACCCAGCAAAAGCAGGAGCTTGAAGCAGGAAGCAAAGAGGCAGAAAAAGAGCTGTCTAAATAAACAGCCCTGATCCCAATGAAGCCTTTGATTATTTTTTTTGAGCCTCTGATTTCGAATCTCTGGTTTTGGCCCTGAAAATTAAAATATTTAATAACTTTTTGATGATTAAAGACTTAAGAAGATTTTCAATTAACTTATTTTTACTGTCTTTACCGATTTCCTGCAATAAATTCTTCAATCATGCGGTATGCTTCGTCGTCAGGATACTGTTCTGGAGGATGTTTCATAAAATATGCGGACGGCGGATACAGGATTCCTCCTTTGCCCCTGTTAAGTGCCAGTTTACAGCACCGAATAGCATCTATTACGACACCTGCAGAATTAGGGGAATCTTCTACCGACAGCCGTACCTCAAGGTTCATGGGCACATCCCCAAAGAGTTTTCCTTCTATCCTCAGGAAACAGACCTTGTTATCTTTCTGCCAGGAAACATAGTCGCTCGGGCCCACATGAATATTTCCGTTCTCAAGCCTTTCAGCAAGCACTGACTGGACGGCTTCGGTCTTAGAGGTTTTTTTGGATGCAAGCCGACTCCGATTCAGCATATTGAGGAAATCCGTATTTCCTCCCGTGTTTAGCTGATAAGTCCTTTCCACTTTTACGCCGCGTTTCCTGAAAAGGTCGGCAAGAGTCCTGTGGACGATGGTAGCTCCGAGCTGAGACTTAATATCATCCCCTATAATAGGGAGTTTCCTGTCTTCGAAACGTTTTGCCCACTCCGGGTTGCTTGCAATAAAAACAGGCATGCTGTTAATAAAGGCGCAGTTGGCTTCAAGGGCGCATTCCGCATAAAAACGAGCAGCTTCTTCGGAGCCCACAGGCATGTAATTTATAAGAATTTCGGCTCCAGAATTCTGCAGGGTATTTACTATCTCCTCCTTCGTAGCTCCCTCTCCTTCCACAGGCAGGAATCTGCAGTCTTCAGGGTAATTCATTAGGTGTTCGGAACAACCATCCAGGACCCTTCCCATTTTCACTTCAACACCCGTTTTCGGAACATCAGGACAGAAAATCGTTGTGCAGTTCGGAAGAGAAAATATTGCTTCTGACACATCCTTTCCGATTTTCCTTTTGTCGATATCAAAAGCTGCTACCACGTCAATATCAGATGGTAAATATCCCCCGAGGTCCAGATGCATCAGACCAATTATGTCTAAATTTTCACATTTTCTGTTTCTATAATATTCAATTCCCTGCAGAAGTGAACTCGCACAGTTCCCAACTCCTGCAATGGCAATTTTTATCCTGTCTTTATCTGCCATTGGAGTCCCCCAAATAAGCTCAAAATAATACGAGATATATTTATTTCCCCGGTACTCATTTATCTGCAGTTCCCAAAGCCAATCTCCAGAGTATACCCCCATTCAGGATAAGGAATGAAAACTGTAATGCTTCATATCTTATGAAGAAAATACTATAAAAAAGGTTTTACAAAAAAAAGAGCCAATGTGATACTGTATATCCGGCATTCTTATGCGGTCTCAGCTATTCTATGCCGTTGTCCGGTTCTTATACCTTTTACAATCAATTTACGCTCTTAACGGGAAACTTTCGAAGAATCCAGATGCAGGCACGTTTAAGGCTTCTGTACTTTCAAAGGTTTATCCAGAGAACCAGAAGGATATGAATTCCAACAAACGCAGGCACAGAGTACTTAAACATGGGTTTCTGGGTTTTATGCCTGAACTGCATCATTCCGAGCCATGCACCTATCGGTCCTAAGAGAGAAAATATCAGCAGACTTTTTTCCGAAATGCGCCATTTTTCATTTCTTGCTTTGTATTTGTCCAGCCCGTAAAGGGCAAAAGAAGCTGCATTAAGGGCGGCATAAACGAGGGGGAAAAGAAAGTAAATGATTTCTGCCATGGGAAAGAATTATCCTTCATAATAATTAAAGGCTGTGATATTAACAGGAATGCTTTATTTTAAGCAGGAACAGTTTTATTCCAGTGTCATTTCTTTTATATATTAAAAAGCGTCAGAAAAATG
>DUIO01000075.1 GCA_013330315.1 Methanosarcina sp.
AAGATAGGGACTCATTTTATGATGGAAACTGTGGATAAGACTCACGTCCTGGCTTCAGTGCCGTCGGATATGGAAGTTTTCAGGGCAGGTTTTGCAGGCGAAGAACTGAATGTGGAACTCCCGGAAATAGAGTCCATTGCTGACTTCCTTGTTTCCGGAAATAGAGCCTGAAAATATTCAGGAAAAGATTTTGATATCAGTATTTCAGCAGATGTACCGGGCATGAACATCATAATTTCTACATTCCTCCACAGATATATCAGTTCACTGCCTGGTTTTTTTATGTGTCCGATTCCAACAAAAGCTGGCTGAAAAATGTTCAGACATTTCCTGCATAAGCAGATATATATTCTGTTCTGAAATCAACTTTAGTTGTCATGATCTCAATTCTATTTTTTAAAAAGGTACATATAGCAGATACAACCAGTTAATATATGATATTATATTACCCAATCGTACTGGAGATGAATGTTAGTGACCATCTGGGAATACGATGTTAAAGAGATTAGGTTCAGTGAGTGGTCAAAAGCAAAAGAAGACCTTAACAACCTTGGGGTTGAAGGCTGGGAACTGATCAAGTTTTCAAACGAGATTGATGAGAATGGTATGATCACGGCTGTTTTTAAAAGACCAGTCGACTATGTTGATGCAGCCTTCTGAATCTTTTTTTATTTATTATTTCTTGNNTTAAAGTTTCAGCTAAATAAAAATTTTCAATTAGAATTAAAGATTCTGTCATATCTATAATATTATCAATATCCGTAGTATTGTTTTTGTATCCGTCCTCATTTACCTCTCTGGTTTTCTGATAGTAAGGTTGGATGATTACCATCTTATATTGTTCCAGATTTTAAAGAAGTATTCATTTTTAAGGTAACTCTCTAAAATATGAGTAAAAAATCGGCCAGTTAGAGTTTTTGTTTGAATCCCAAAGTTTTGAGTAGTACTGTTTTGAAGTATGGGGCGATATTTGGACTGAATATGTCAAATTTTGGCTTGATTTTGAGGCTTTCTGCGAGAGCAAGAATACAAAAACCTTGAGCCTTTTGTAATCTTGCAGTCTTGGGGCTGTGAGTAGTTCAAGAATATTATATGTCATGCATTTATTCACTATCATGCATTTATTCATCGACGTATCACATTTGAAGAATGGATGGATCTGGATTGAAGATAGTTGGATTTAATATTAGCTTAAAGGACGTTATATTGTGTTATTCTAGCTTTTATAAAATTTGTTGTATACGGATGAGGGAAGTTTATATATCTATAGTCTTTCTCCAGACCATCGAATAATCACGGTCAAGGAGTAATTTCAGATTCAAAACAAGCGTGAAAAAGAGAAAAAGAGATTGTTCGATGAAATGGTCAGAAAACTTATAAGGAGTTAAGTAAGAGTAATTTATAGAGTTCGGAAGTATTTTCCGCAATCATCCGAACTCCCTAGTGTGCCCTAAGAGGCAGTGAGTATGTTAGCTTTGCTTTTATTTAAGCTTGCCTGATTCTGCCTCCTTGGGGGAAAAAATAACCAGGAATAAAATAAATGGCTAAGAAACTTAAAATAAGTGCAATATTTACAGCAATACTTCTTGTGAATATTGCTTGTGTACCGGCTGTGACGGCGCAGGCTGATGGACTTTCTTCGGTATCATGCTCATATCTTTTGAGTCTAACTCTGAATATACCGAAGCAAAAATGGAATTGAAGAATCTGAAAACTGATGAAATAACGAATCTCAAGTATGAAGTTTCACAAGAAGCTGGAAAATTCAAGACAAATGTGTATCAAGAAGGGAAATTAGTTAATACTACGACTTCAGAGTACAATCCTATTAAACCAGGTGAAACTAGCAAAATACTTAGAAATGAATCTGAGACCAATGTAAGTGCTAATGGTGTCATTCGTGCCTTAACAACACTGTATAATTGGGATGGTGTAACATTCATCACGGGATCTTGCATAAAATACAAGCACCCAGATTATACTACATATGATGGGTATGATTATGAGGATTTTTATATAAATGGCAATACACTTACCCATCACCATATTAATAAATATGATTCAGGTACGATAGCTGCTTTAGCTCCAGTTGCTGCTGGAGCGGCAGTTGGTTATCTTGTTGGAAATATGGTTGGTGCAGTTGCTGGAGGAATTCTAGGAACTTTTTTGACTGGAAAAACTAGTCAAGCGCTTCTTGATGAACAGGACTGCATTTGGTACTGGAAGTCTTAAACATGGGCTCCCGTTTACCTTGGTGGGATGTGGCGAACAGTGCCTCTATACTTTAGAGTTGCTTCTTACACTTTATGGAACGGCTTAGGTATATCAAATCCATAAACATACATCAAATGATGCAGCATGAGGACGAGATTTAAACAAGTTCGTCCTTTTACATTTTTTGAATTATGTTCTCTCGTACTTCAAATCTAAGTTAATAGGACTTACGGTTTAAACTACAAAACCAACAGCAATAAACTCATAACTTTCTAAAACTTAAATTTTAACTATGATGTCTACTGTACTTGATCTCGCATCATAAATGAGTAAGTCCTAGTTAATTTGATGATTACAAAAATTAAATTTAAAAAGTGATATTTGTGAAAATACAAAAACTCAAACCTGAAGAGATTTTTGGATTAATGTTAGGTGTTATACTTAATTTTATTATGTCTATGTTGACGAGTGGTGTATTACATTTTTCTAATCAAATAGTTATTTGGGTTAATACTGGTCTTATCGTTTTCTTCTTAATACTGGGGCATTATATAGTCTCAAGAAAAGTAATTGACGAAAAAAAGAGAACTGAAGACATAATAGGTCTTAAAAGTAATCTACTGGGTTTTTTCCTATGGCTTATTGTAATAACAATTGCAACCTTGTTGAATATGGAAATTAATCGGACTGCGATTATGGTGGGAGGTTATCTTACAATACTTTTAATCCTTTTATGCATGAATAAGAAAGAGACTAACTGAAGAATAGTCCCAAGTAGGAATTGGATTTACAGATACATGGAAAATATTAATTCCGGCAATTTAGCCATGACCGATTTCCTTTCTTCTCTTTTTTTGAATAATTATAATTTCTACAGGCTTTCAGGGGATACTATCACACCAATAAAGGGCCGAACTCCTGGCTATGAGCTTGGTATTGATTGACTAGTCAATCAATTATATATAATTGAAAGGATATCAGCCAAAATATGGCAAAGCTACAGCAAAATACGAATAACAGCAGCTATTGGCTTATCATTCCGAAACTATGATTATGTGTTTAGCAAAGATGGTGATTCCAAATGACAATATAGACTCTGAGCGGCATAAAGATGAAACCAATATTCAACCTCCAGCTCATTGCACGTCTCGATGAAATTTGGGATGAAAAATTCCATCAAAAGTGGCAGCCCATCTACCGCAATGACCTGAAGCTCAATCAGAGTTATGACTTTATCAAAACTATCGTGAACAGAGTCAAGCTCTACAATGAATCCTACGATATGACCATAGTGGAGACCGAGGACTTGGGAAGTCTGCCTTCGGGATTGGTCTTGCCAAACTGATCAATGTAGGATTCAAAGGTAATCCAACAGCAAAATTCAATCTTAATAATGTCTGCTTTGATGTAGATAGCTGGATTACATTGACCGACGGTCTATCTGCTCAGGCGGTAGGGTTGTAATCCTCGATAAAGTAGGAACTGAAGGTCGCTCTCTTCTCATACCTCATATTAAAAGGAAACCGTGAATCTCAGATATCATTCAGCTTTGAAGGACAGGATAGATAAAAGAGTCCAGCAACTTACCTCAATCATGAGCATTCCTATTGCTAAGCTTACTGATGAGAATACTAATGGGTACGGACTGGCTATTGAAGCTGGCATAAAGTATAGAAGGACAAGACCTGCAGACGATAATTTCCACAAGCACAGGAGTGAAAATGATTCTGGATATCTCATGCATGAAGTTTTTGCCTTCATTACGCTCCAAAGAGCCGCATTCACTCGGTTGTAGTATCTCACGCGTCCATAGATTGTGACTTGGTTACGAGGAAAAAAAGTGCACAGAAGCTTCAGAAGTGCGCGAAGCTGGATTTCTGGCGCAGGATAAGCCTGATATTGAGGATATTGAGAACCTGTAACATGGCAACTGGTACATACCACAAGATCAATGCCTTAAAATTCCGGATCCTGGATGCGTTTAGGTTCGAAAGTCTTTAATTTGTAATCAAATTGCAGAGTTACTTGCATTCCTGAACATAATCCGGAATTCCGTTCCACAATCACCTTTAAGTTCGATAGAACCTTCAATCTGTTCTACGAGGATATTTACAAGTTGAAGCCCTAAAGAGTCCGTATTTTTGAAATCGAGATTCTCGGGGATGCCTTTTCCACTATCTGCTATAACCAGAATGAATTGCTGTTCGTTTACTTCTTTGAGACCGGATTTTTTACTTTTTACTTTACCGTCATCCGACTTGAAGAGGCTTATGCGAATTTCACCTTCTATGCTTGCCGGAAAGGCATGCTTTAAGGAATTTGAAACAAGTTCGTTAACAATTATTCCTAANNCTTCATGAATCATAGCTATTGATATGACTCTGTTCTGGCTTTCCCGGAAAGCTTCAAAAATTTCTGAAGCCTGGAGGGTTTCCCTCTCATTGATCTTATCCGCCTCAAGGCTGAGTAATGAGGAAATTACCTGAAGGTTATTTTTGATTCTATGATGGATCTCTTTTATACGGGCTTCTTCGGTTCTGGACAGAGCCTCTTCTGCCTTTTTATATTGCGTAATGTCGTGAATAAAACCCTGAAATCTTCCTGAAAAGGCGGATTTTTCAGGGATAAGATGTATAATTTCCCTAACCCACTTTATGTTCCCATCCTTTTTCCTGATCTGATATTCCAGTTCATGAGGGAAACTGGGGTTTAATTCAGCTTTTTTAAGGCGGTTTTCAAAAATTAGCGGGCGGTATTCGGGCAAAACTATTTCAGACCATTTTATTTTTCCAGAAACAAAGTCGTATCTGTTGTATCCTGTGGTCTCTCCAACATCTCCGTCTATAAATATCAGAGCGCCTTTCTTATTCAGTCTAAATGCTATAAGACCCTGCATGTCATGTAAGAATGAGCTATACTGTTCCTTTATATATTGTTCCTCTTCATCCTGCAGTCTTTCGGTTAATTTCTTACCTTCAGGTATGCCTTTTTCCACCCCAAGCATTCTGTAAATTCTTCCCTGGTCGTCCTTCAGGAAATCGGTCTCTCTTCTCAAAGTCTCTTCCCTTAACTTAAGTTCCCTGAATAGAAGGTTACAGGGCTCATCAAAACCCGTTTCCACGATTGCAATATAAATAAGGTAAAAAGAGAGCGCATTAAAAATCTGTCCGATAAAGTTCAAATTTTCTTCTGTGTTTGTGTAATGAATAAGGGCAATTTCAGCAAGGATAGACGCTATTATAGCGGCTATTAGTATCCTGAATACATTTTCTTCAAACCTATCTTTTTTTCTGTACAGGAGAACTAATGACCCTATAAACAAAAAGGAGATAATATGTTCGCTGAAAATCTTAAAGTCNNGCAGTGTATAATATAAAAACTTCCTGTGCAAACTTACTATTTTCAGCAAGTTTTATATACTCTTTTTGATCACCCGAGCCGCGTATAAACAACAACGGAGCTACAAAAAAGGTAATACTCAACAGGTATTTCATAGCTATCCAGAGCTGTACAGGGAGATTTGCACCATAACCTGGAAATACATCCATTTTCTCATACGCAAAAGCACGTAAAAAGCCCAGACAAGCTATGAAAAAAAGTGCAGTCCCGATAAATGTGAGGTACTTATTTTCTGAAATAGCCTTTGATTTCCATACTATTATAAAAACCATGTAAGCAATTATAACATTAAACAGACTTACGATAATCCGGAAGAGCAGGTAGTTTTCAAGGCTTACCAAATAGAGAATGCCTGAAAAGATCAGGAATAGTCCCAGTTTCATAAGGGAAGGCTTAAAAGTTATATAAGAGTTTTTTATCTCCTTATATTGCATCCTTAACTGTTCTCTTGTCCGTAGTATAAAGTGTTTTCTAAATATATTAAATAATTATTAAGCATCTGCTATCAGAATATCTATGAAGGGATATTGAGAGAGTTGAGAGACCTGTAAGTCTATTTTTTCCTTTTTTAATCTTACGGTCTCTTCTGTATTGTTTTTAATATTATTCCTTTCCTGTTCTTAACCTGCTCTTCCCACTTTTCCCGCTCTTCTTGCTCTTTCTGCTCTTCTTGCTCTTTCTGCTCTTCTTGCTCTTTCTGCTCTTCCCGTTCTTCCTGCTCTTAATCTGCTTCTTCTTCCTGCGAATGTACTCTAAGTAGCTTGCTACCAGTTTTATTCCCATACATACTTTCTTAATGTAACATATTTAGTTAACAGTATTTGCCAATTTTACTATATGAGAAATCTTTTATCATATTAAGTGTTATAA
>DUIO01000312.1 GCA_013330315.1 Methanosarcina sp.
TCATGGGCGAATACCCCTGCAAGCTCCTGGTCAAGTACTACAGGCATTTCTCCGCCTTTAGGGGTTCTGGCTTTCAAGAGTTCAAGTGCGGTCTTTCCTGCTTTTCCGGCGAGTTCGAGGACATTTTCGTTCTCAAAAAGCTCGTAGCCGTACCCAAAACGGCTTTCTCTGCCTGCCTGATAGACACCGTTTTCCGAGGCAACAGCAGAAACTGCAAAACCGACGTTTAAAAGTTCATATTCACATTCCAGACCTTCGGAACTTCGGTACTGGACTTTGAATTCCGACTCGAGATATGTTACCTTTGTACTGTGAACACCTGCAAGCTTTNNCTTCGACCCCGCTTTTAAGGTCAATATCTCCTTCAACAGCCGTATAACCCCAGGAACCTCCACAGAGGGCCCTTACTCCGGCCCCCTTTGTGAAGTTTCTGGATATTTCTTCGATCTTTCCGTTATCCAGAGTGACAGAAGTGGAACTGCCCTCTATCACCCTGCAGTCATAAAATTTAATGTCCTGCATAATACTTTTCATGATCAGTTCCTGCACCCGAAAAGGTTCATGGCCTGTACGGAAGCGGGTGATACTTCCGGAATATCGAAACTTAATCTTGTAATATTTTTAAGTTTTTCAATAATAGTATTCTTTCTTGGGCCCACAAGGCTGTGTTCCATTACCTCTGCAATAGAGGAAACAGGAATGATCTGGATCTTTTCCCTGTATGCCTTTTCAACAAGAACATCTGCCTCATTGGCTTTAGGTATGATGACTTTCTTCATACCGGCCTGGGCTGCAGCCTCGATCTTGTAGGTAACTCCGCCAACAGGCAGGACATCTCCTCTAACGGAAAGCGAACCCGTCATTGCAACAGTCTGGTCAACAGGGATCTTTTCAATGGCAGAGATTACGGCAGTTGCTATGGAAACCGATGCGCTGTCTCCTTCCACACCTTCATATGTCCCTACAAACTGGATATGGACATCGTGGCGAGAGATATCGGTGCCGGTCATGTTCTTAATGACTGCGGACACGTTCTGCACGGCTTCTTTTGCAATGGTCTTGAGTTTACCGGTTGCAATAATCCGCCCTTCGGACCCTGAGATTGCAGGCGTAACTTCGGATACGATGGGGAGAACAATTCCCGAGTCTCCACCCATAACTTCNNTAACTGCAAGTCCGTTAACTCTGCCCACGGCAGAGCCTTTCCTGAGGAAGGACTCGTATTCTTTGCGCTGTTCAAGGTAGCTGTCTGCAAGCTGCTGTTCAATAGACCTGGCAATTCTCTTTGCTGCAAGTACATGTTCGGCAGTTGTAATCGGAGCCCCTTCGGAATGGGCAATATCGCCTGCAACACGCACAAGCCCTCCAAGGTCACGGAGCTTAAGGGTAAGGTGGCCTTTCCTGCCTGCACGCCTTCTGGCTTCCCTGATTACTTCTTCTACGGCACCTTCGTCAAAGTGAGGGATATGACCGTCCCTGACAACTTCCTGGGCAACGAAGCGGACAAGTTTTTTCCGGTTTTCGGGAGTGTCTTCCATGGAATCCCGCATGTAAACTTCATACCCGTAACCTTTTATCCTTGACCTGAGAGCAGGGTGCATTTTCTGCACAGCATCAAGGTTACCCGCAGATACCATGATAAAGTCACAGGGTACTGGCTCGGTCTTAACAAGTGCTCCGGAGCTCCTTTCGGACTGCCCGGTAATTGGGTATTCCTTTTCCTGAAGTGCAGTCAGGAGACTCTGCTGGGACTCAAGCCTGAGAGTATTGATTTCGTCAATAAAGAGCACACCTTTGTGGGCTTTGTGGATATCTCCGGCTTCTACCCTGTCGTGGGCAGGGGTTTCGAGACCTCCAGACTGGAAGGGGTCGTGCCTGACATCACCGAGCAGAGCTCCTGCATGAGCTCCGGTTGCATCGATATAAGGTGCGTGCTCTTTGTCATAATTTGAAACCGCCATCTTCGGGATCATCATTTCCTCTTTGGGTAGGAACTGGCGGGTTAACATGAGAATCATTATGCCTGCAATGATACCCCAGAGCAGCTGGGAGACAAAGTAAGAATAGATGATAATACCCACAACAAAGAGCATCATAAGCATGTTCCGGGCCTGGGCTTTCTTTCTTGCCTCCATCTTGTGAGCCATGACAATTTCTCTGCCCTTTCCGGCTGGAACCTCTCTTATCTTGGGGTTGTTAAGGTCCTCCAGGTTAGGATATACAAGGATGTCCTTAAGTTCTTCTTTAGGGAGAAGTTCTGCCATTGCCTTTGCAAGAAGGGATTTTCCTGTCCCAGGAGTACCTATCATCATGATATGCCTCCTCTGGCTGGCAGCCTTCCTTACGACTTCCACTGCGTGTTCCTGTCCCAGTACCTGGTCGATAAGCAGTTTTGGGACCTCTATATTCGAAGTGTCTTCAAACTGGAAGCCGATGTCGACATCTTCATCTATATCTTCACTTAACTCAGACTCGGCCGTGACCTGGATAGGTTCATCCTTCATCTGGTCGGCCGCAGACGGATCTACTTTAGTAACAGCTTCCCCCATTTCATGGGCTTGTCTGTCCATGTCCTCTGAAAACCCGTCTATGTTCTGATTATTATTATACACCATGGTTAGCTCACATATTNNTCCTGAAGTTACTGTAACCCCATCCATACTTTGGCTAATTATATAAACTTGCGGTATATAAAATTAACCTACCACTGTATATACAGTATATAGAAACCATTTATTATATACTATTTGCTGATGAATATTTGATTTGGAAACTTTATTAGAAAATCAATTACTAAATTAACCTGCAAGAAGATTTTATGACATTTTTACATACCTATACTTTACCTCCTATATATAGTTAAACATCACTTCATACAGGGCTTTATACCGAGGGGGCTGTCAGACATTTAGAATCGATATCGACAGCTATTTAAAAAGATAGAAGAGATTTTTCTCTTATGTCAAGAAGCAAGGTAAAAAATCTTCTCCTCCTGAAGCAGATTCACAGTGCCGTAAGCCAGATAAAAAAAGGAAAACTTGATAAGGCCCTTGAAACCCTTGATAAAGCCGAAAAGTCTGCAAGGCAGGCAAAAACCACAGATGCTCTTTATTATATCCTTTTTACTCGCGGGGGTATCCTTTACTCAGCAAAAGAGTATGACCAGGCACTTGAAACCTATGAGAAAGCCCTTGAAGTAGGTTCCGATCTCCTGAAAGCCGATCCGGAAAATTCGGAATATCAGCATTATATGGGCACAACCCTGAGTAATACGGGAAACCTTCTTAAAAAGAAGGGTGAAAAAGACAGGGCAGCCGAATCCTATTCCTCTGCCCGCAGGATATATTCCGAACTTATCACAAAAGACCCTGATAATACTGTTTTCCGATCTTATGCAGGAGAAAACCTGAACAATTACGGTTTGCTTCTGTTAGAGTCCGGTTCTTTTGATACAGCCTGTGAAACCCTTCAGGAAGCAGTTGAAATCTACGGAAAACTTTATGAAGATAAGCCTGACAATCTCGGATATCAGGCAGAGCTCTCAGTCGCGCTCAGCCAGCTGGGAGATTGCCTCAAAAATAAGGAATACGGAAAAGTCGAAACTGCAAAAAAGCATCTCGAGAGAGCTCTTGAAATTCAGGAAAACCTGCTCGTCCAGCAGCCAGAAAACGAAAAGATCAGGGAAGCCATTACCCTGACAAGGAAAAGACTTGAAGGACTCTAAGAGTCCTTATATTACTTTTTAAGTGTTTTTTAAATTGTTTTAAAGGTTTTTTTCGGAAAACAGCAGCATATGTATATAGAGAAGAATCATAAGCCCTACAACGATCCCCCATATAAATTGTAGAGTAAAATACGAATAAACAACAAGCCCGAGTACAAATAAGGTAATGAGGATATTTGCCAGCCTTATCCTTCTTTTCACCATGGGGTCGTGAGAAGTTCCGGCTTCTTCTTCGTTAAGGTTACACTCCCTGAAGTAGCTCCGTTCCTGTTGCATCAGGAAGTAAAGTCTCAGGATAAGAATATTAATCACTATGCCCCAGAGAAGCTGACCTATATAAAGAGTATAGAAAGAAATAGCTATAAGGAAAACCCCAACAAGTATAATAAACAATTTCTCGGATTTGCTTTTTCGAGCAACTCGACCCCTGCCTGAAGTACCATCCATTTTTTTCACTTCTGCCTCCCTTCCCATGCTGACCCCCAGATGCGCCGTTCTAATTTTATAAGTAGCTTCTTTTTATTGGCATTATCTAATATATAGATAAGCAGTAAAACCTTCAGTAATCCCGGCTAAAAAGTACGCTGGTTAAAGGAAAAATATTCCAAAGAAAGACATGAAATCGAACAGTTATAATTAAGCTTTTAATAATATATAAAGGAGTTGGGGAGAAAAGGGAGACATAAGGAAAAAACGAAGGCGATAACATAATCTATAAGACAATAAAAGCCCTTTTTTTAATATGCCCGAGAAGCCAGAGAAACTGAGAGAAGAAGCAATAAAATATTTTAACAGAACTGTTGACCTTATGCAGGAAGGAAAACCTGAAGAATCACTGGAATCGCTCCAGAAAGCTGAAAAAGCTGCTCAGGAAGCAGAAAGCGGAGCTATCCTATTCCACACCTTAAAAGCAAGAGGACAGATCCTGCAGTCTCTGGGCAGGCTTGAAGAAGCAATGGAGACTTACTCTTTTTCCTTAAAAACAAGCGAGGAACTATTATCAGAGGACCCGGAAAATGAACTATACATAGATACCGTACGGTTGAACCTTAACAACATCGGGAACCTTGGTAATATTTTCCAGAGAATGGGCAATTTTGCCTTTTCAAAGGAATGCTATGAGATCGGGCTTGAGGCATGTCAGAAATTGCGTGATTCCTATCCGGAAAACGAATTTTACTGCATGTATATCGGAAATACTCTCAATAACCTCGGAGAATTGCTTTTTTCAATGGGACGGATAGAAGAAGCACAGGAGAAATACGAGAAGGCTCTGGGCATATACAAAGAGCTCATTAAAAAATATCCCGAAGATAGAGAATATCTCGCGGATAAAGAAATGACCCTCAATAACCTCGGAATTCTTTTCTCTGAAAAAGATCAAAAAGAAAAAGCAAGACAGAACTTTAAAGAAGCTCTCGATGTCCTGGAATCCCTGAGTAAAAAAGACCCCAGAGATAAAAAGCTTAAAGAAGAAATTGTTCTCAGGCGTGAAAAGCTTGAGAAGAGCTGAAATTTAACTGTCGCCGGAATAAGCCTCCTATGCATTAAATTTCTTTTCAGGACCCAATATCTTCTCAGACTTTTTTCAAAGAAAAGTCATTTTTCGTCAAATGCAAAGAGCTCCGTTAAAAGCGGCACATTTTGCCCCGGTTTATTGAAGACCAGACGGATTCGGATAAGGACTGTGGAAAAATTTCTGCTGGAAGCCTCTTCGCTGAAAGTCCTGTGTTGAAGTTTTACGTAAACAGGTCGAAAATGTTCCCGAGCATACTGCTATCAGCCTGGTAGAACTCGGTGTATTTACAGCGTTTGCAGGTTACATGGGTGAATTTTTTGTTCTGGATATCGAGGACTTTGCTGATGAAACCGCCTGTTGTGCGGATTTCACCCGTATCGTAAGAATTGTTTCCGCATTTGGGGCAGATGAAATTAATATTTTTGCTCATTTTTTAGCCTCACTTTTATATTCAGATTAAGCTGAAAGATAGAATAGCTTTACTTTTACGCTATTTAATATTATTGTAAAATTTGATAATATAGTAGAACATGACAGGTAAATAAGAAACTTTTAGTAAGGAGCATAGCCTTACAGGAAATAAATATATTAGAAAAGAAGACAAATACAGCGTAGACATATGAAAATAAAAGCTATAATTACAATCGCCCTTATCATTTCGGCTTCATTGATGGCTGCAAGAGTCTCGCCTGGGGTCAATACCGAGCAGTTCAGGGAAGGGAAATATATCCATATTAACAGTATGGTAATCGAATTTAATAAAACGGACGCTGATGTCCAGATAAGATACCGGCTCAGTCCCTTCGCTCAGGCTTATATGTTCATGTTTGGCAGCAAGCACCTGGAA
>DUIO01000150.1 GCA_013330315.1 Methanosarcina sp.
ATAAGGCTTCAAAATAAGGCTTCGAAATAAAAAGCCTCAGGAGGTATCTTCAGATGAAAATAGTTTTCATAAATAACAAAGATTCTTTTGTATGGAATCTTGTGGATTACATCTCATATTTTGAAAAAGATACTATGGTTCTCCCCAATACGATTACACTGGAGGAGTTAAGGGAAATAAAACCTGATGCACTGGTAATTTCTCCGGGTCCCGGGAATCCTTCTGACCCTAAGGACATAGGAAACTGCCTCGAAATAATCAGGGAAATGGGCAGGGAAACTCCTCTCCTTGGGGTATGTCTCGGGCACCAGGCTATCAATGTGGCATTTGGCGGACCTGTAAGAAGATGCAAAGTCGGACCCGTTCATGGGAAAAGTTCAAAGATCAGGCACACTGAATCGGCTCTCTTTACAACACTTGAAGAGCAGTTTGAAGCAGGCCGCTACCATTCACTTGAGATTGGAGAACCAGCTCCCGGAATAAAGGTTACTGCGCTAGCAGAAGATGGAACCATCATGGCAGTTGAACACGCCGAATACCCTATCTATGGACTTCAATTCCACCCGGAGTCAGTACTTACCCCGGAAGGGTTAAAAATAATAGAAAAATTTCTGGAAATCTCAAAAAATTTTAAGAAAAAACAGCCGGCTGTTTAAAACAGCCAGGAATTTTGTTACCTTAAAAAAGGAGCGCAGTTTTCACATATCAATGGCTCCATTTTCCTCAATTAATAGCTTTTCTTTCGACTAATTGCTCTCATACAGGTTAACCGCTTTTGAGATTTCTCTTGCATATTCATTTATTTATCTTTTTCTGAAGTTTCGGTTTCAGGCTCTTCGTTAATTTCTTCTTCAGCCTCTTCTTCGAAGAATTCTTCTTCAGTAAACTCTTCGTTGGGCCGGGTTCTTGCCTCATAACCCGCTGGCTGAAGGTTCTGAAGTTCTGAGAATTCGCTTACTGTCTGGGCAATAAGCTGGGGGTATTTTTCAATCTGTTCCCTTGTAATAAATTTCTCTTCTTCCGAGGCTTTTATAAGTCCTTCTCTTGCATTTTTTGCCATATTGCTGAGAGTTTCGAGTTTCTGCCTGTCTGCCAGATAGCCCATTTCTCCCAGTGCCATGGTGGTCCAGAGGGTTACAACCTCCATTTTCTTTGTAACAGCTCCTGACCCTATGACCTCAAGGGTATCCACCGAATTCTGTGCAGACTCACCCATCTGAAACTGAACCGCGCCCTTCCCGATTTCCTGTACGGCTTTCGAAAAGGACCACATGGCACTTGAGAGATTATTCTCAAGCGCAGGTTCTGCAAGGCTTTTAAGAACCTGTACCACATTGGTTGCAACGGTATCATTTCTTTTCTGGATAGCTTTAGTACCTATGTTCCGGAGTGAGATTATAACTCTTTTAAGATCTGTTTCTAGGCTTGAATTAATTAGTTCTTCACCGAATTCCCGAAGATATTCGATATACTGAAGTGAATCATATTCATTTTGTTCCCTTACTGCTTTCTCTCCAGATTCTCCAAGTTCAATAGCTTTCTGTTCATTTAATGAGAACATATTAAAACCCCTTTTCAGTCAAATCCTGTAAAAAATGCCGGTTTTAAGAATTGAATTATTTATATAGGAATACTCTGATATTAGTCTTCCTATATTTTTGAAAGTTTATAAAGAGTTTTGGGAATAGTCAAAGAGGCACAGTATCTAAATTTTTAGATTAAAGATTTTTAATAGTCATGAGTTTTTATAAATTTTTCATATATTCTTTTAGCTGAAAAGATAGCGGAATAATTCATCAAAACAGTCTAACATTATCATTTAAGGAAAAGAGTTAAATACATTTCCTGCATAATATATTTCATATAAATATAACTCATCAGGGGTTCTGGCATACTTACCCTGAATGAGTATCAACACTACAACCTCCAGGCAGGGAAAAGGGTTTACTCCTTACCTTTTCCCTGCCCGTGAATTACTTTTGTCAGAAATCTTCCATAAGGGTTGCCGCATTTATCGCAGCTTCTTCAAGACCCGCATCTGCAGCGCACCTTCCAATATCTCTGATTAAAAAAAAGAAGTTCTCATTAAAAGTTTCAAACTCGTTTTTAGAGTTATTATAAAAGGTATAGAGTTCCTTTAAACAGGACTGGCTTTTAATAGCTTCTTTCTCCATGCCGCGCCTGACTGCTTCTTTCCCTACCTCCTTCAGAGAAATAGCTATTAAATGAAAGGAAAAAAGAGTTTCCATGCAGGCTGTTTTTTCCCCCAGGGCCTTAAGGGCAAGTACAGCCTTCAGCACTGCTTCATTATTTCTATTTCTTGCCGCTTCCTGCCCTATAATCCCGAGGGAGACAGCAGCATTAAGAACACCGGAATTTATCTCCGCCTCGGCTGCAGCTATCCCCAGGAATTGTACGGAATCGATTATCCCGCCTGCGCTCTCTTGAGATAAGTTATCTGAAAAAAACTTTACTCCAGACTCACTTAGCTTATCTATTATCTTAAGAAGCAGGGTCTCCTCTTGAGTCCTGACAGCCTCAAGTCCTTGCTCAAAAAGAAAGGTTTCGTCTGTTAAAAACAAATTTAACCTCCAGTTTCAAAGCCGTCACTACAATTTATGGATCAGCAGGTTATTACTTTTTCGTATTTTACTTGTATATGCTTAAGTGCTTAAATACTGAGGATCAGAGAATAAAAATTTAAAAAGGGAAGAAACTGAATAAAAAGAAATTAAAAAGAAAAAGTCAAGGAAGGAAAAACCGAAAAGGAAAGAAGAGAAAAAGAAGAGAAAAAGAGAAAGAGAAAAAGAAGAGAAAAAGAGAAAGAGAAAAAGATGAAGAGAAAAAGAATAAAAGAAAAAAAAGAATAAAAGGAAAAAAAATAAAGGAAAAAAGAGAAATGAAATTAAAGCGTTATTCTTATAATAAGGTCGAGTAAACCTTCTTCTGGAGCTCTTTTATTTTCTGAAGCTTTTCCGTATTTTCAGCTGTTTCCTTAATGCCTGTTTCCGTAGCACCTATGGATCTAAAGTTATCTAGAGCCATTTCCACAACAATAGGCGAATTGGTAAGGGCTTTTTCTTCAGCCTGTACTTTTATGGTCTCAAGACCCCACTGGCTCTGGAGTGCAGCTTCAAGAAGCCCTTTTTTTAAAGCAAGCCTTCCGGTATCTTCAATTGAAAGAGCTATCGAACTGACCGCTTCGTCAAAATATTTTTCCGCAGCAAGTTTGCCTATTTCCTCAAGCAGTATAATGCTATTGATGGTTTCAGTCTCAAGCCCTTCAGAGGCTATCTTTTTTCCGATTTCACCCATGCAGGTTACTATGTTAAGCAAAGCTTCTTCCATGTCCCCGGCAGCAGCAGCGGATCCCATATCCTTAAGGAGTAGAGAAAAGACAATTATCTCTTCCGTATTTTTCTTTTCAGGATAAGAAAGGTTCCAGATTTCCATCAGGGTACTAGCGGCTACTTTTGAACCTGCCTCAAGTGAGTTTGAGGCCGATATTCTCCCAAGCTTGCCTATTATTGTTACAGTTTTATAAATAAATGATCTGTAACCTTTTTTTGCCGCCGTCCTTGCCAGTTTTCCGAGAGCAAGGACTGAGTTAATCGCAACAAGTTCCATTCTTTCCTGTGCGGCTGCCTGTGAGATGTCTGAGATTGAGAGAATAACCCTTATGGCATCTGCCTCTTCATTATCAGAGAGGAATCCTTCTGTAATCCCTGTAAGAGAGTCAAGAGCCTGGAAAACTCTGCTTTCGTCTCTTTCTTCAACTGAAGATAAACCTATATTTACTGCCTCTGCCTCGTTTAATGTAATCATTCTTTTTGCCCCTCTTTACAATTTATAGTAGTTAAAGTTTTAAGCCGGCTTTCCTGAACAGTTATTTAACTGCTGTATGTTTCTTCAGATTTGCACGAATCTACATATTTAATATATCATCTATTTATTATATTTTTATATAATTGATAGTCAGCTCATAGTGATTATACAGCAAAACGCCATTAGTCAGGACAAAGCTATTACGGGGGAATATCGCCGGGCTCATTTATGAAATTAAGGGATTATTAGTGTTGCTATTTTGTAATGGAGTAGCTTCATTTATGGAACTCTTGGGGTTTGAGGCTGTCGGTAAACATAAAAAGTGTATTAAAGCTTATTGTAATGAATAGAAATATTTTACAGAGCTTCGAAAACCTGCAAAACTTCGGAAAATATAAAGTGCAGAAGTACATAAAGCGTTAGAACTTAAAGCGTTAGAACTCCGTGAAATTTAGACAGAATGGAATTCCTGAAAAGTTGGCTTGAAAGATGAAAAAAATTGAAGCTAAGGGCTACAAGCTTTCTTTAAGGTGCATTTATTCAAAGGATTCAGCTTCATGAATATACTCTGAGCCATTAAAGGTTTCAATAGAAAGTTTTGTGACAAGCATATAGCTTACAAGGAATTTTTCTTTAGGCTCAAGCATTATTGTCCCAAGTGCATTGGAAGCTTTCATAATAATATTCTCAAAATTTCTGAAATCAGTATCATTGGACTGGCATTCTGAGACAGCAGGAAGATACTGGTGAGGATCAATTTCTCCCCTGTGCTCCATAAGGTTGCTCAATGTGCTCTGAAGCTCTTGAGATAAGAGAGGTACATCCATGCCCTGTGAAATAGACAAAAGAATGCCTGACCTTTGAGAGAAGAGTCCCCCGTTTTCCGGCACCCTGATTATTTGCTGCCTGGAAGTTTCTGTTCCTATAGCTCCTATAGCAAGAGAAGAGACCAGAGATTCTCTCCTCATGTTATGAAGGGATGCAGAATTTGCAATCTCTCCAAGGTATGCAACTGCAATTCTGACCGCCGCTTCCATCTCCTGTCCAACCGCAGACTTTCCTACTGCACAGAGTGAGTAGATAATACTCAAACCGGTGCTAGACATTTTCTGTTCTCTTGCAGCCTCAGCCATCCTGCCGAGAGAGACCAGGGAAATTAAAACTCCAAGCTCCATTTTTTGGAGGGCAGCAGCATTTCCAATATCTCTTATGCTGATTATCGCTCGTTTTGCATCAGGCTCGAGTCCTTTATTTATATATTTTGTCCCCTGTTCCGTTAAAAAATCTATGGATTTCAGTACACCCAGCTCATCATTATCCTTAACGGAACTTAAACCGAGATCTATTGCCCCGGCTTCGTTTAAAATAGGCATTAAGAACACCCCAGTAAATTATTACATCCGGAAAAGATCTCGTGAGAGATGGCTTTGCCGGCATCAGACCTTTCTCCAGGCTTCTTTTATAGAAGCAGATTTTGTTTAGTTCAGGAATTCACATGAATTTTGCCGGATGGTTCTCTACAGAGCTCGAAAAATGCATCAATCAATGTAAAGAAATTTCCTTTTCCCCCTGAAATTCCTGTTTAGCTTTTCTTCCAGTTTCTCAAGATCCGCGCCGTTGAACCTCATGAGAGACATTTCTGCTATAATTGATGCGCTTACAAGATAGCGGTCTTCTGCGTCAAACTTGATTGCTTCGAGCGAATAAACCGCCTGAAGTAGCGCCCTTTCAAGTCCTTGCTTGTCAGCGGCCTTCCCGATGTCCCCAAGTAAACGGGCACTGGTATTGGCAGTTTCTTTCAGGTTCTTTTCAATCGCTCCGGTCCCAATTTCTTGCAACAGGAGTTCTGCATTTAATGCTGCATCTTCAAAGTTCTGGCTTGCTGCTACTTTCCCCGTTTCCCCAAGCAAAGTTACCGTACTGTTTGCAACATCTCCCAGACTCTGTTTCGTAAGGCTTTTTCCAATCTCCCCTAGAGCAAAGATAACTGCTATTATTTCTTTTCGGGTTTTAGTAAAGGCTGCGGTATTTCCCATCTCTCCCAGACAGGAGGCTGCAGTTTTTGCAGGTTNNTCTTTCCGATTTCTCCAAGGGCGAGTGCGATACTGACAAGAGCATTTTCCATCCCTTGCCTGCAAGTCTCTTTTGCGACCTGGGATAAGAGCATAATAGTGTTTGTAACAATCGTTTCATATTCAGCAGTAGCTGACGCAGTTCCGATCTCTTTTATATATTCGATCAATCTTTTAGTATCACTTTCCAGTCCTTCTTTTGCATATTTCATCGCGAGTTCGGTAAGATAGTTAAGTACCTCAATTATACCGGCTTCATCCTTTTCATCTATTAAAGCCAGCCCGATCTCTAACGCCTCGTCTTCGTCAAGCGGTAGAATCTTTTATGCCCCCAGATTCTCTCTAATTAAGTATAGATATGTGAGGATATTAGCTTTTTTGTAGTAAAGGCAAGTGCTTGAGAACTCTATTTTTTTCCTTTATAAGAGAAGGAAAAATTGTCTGGTTCTGTCGGAAACCCATATTGTAGTACCAGAATGGAAAGACCATTTAAAACCAAAAGATATAAATAGAATAATACGGTAGTAAGATACCGGTTGCTTACGAGTAAATCAAAGCCTCATTTCACACACACACGAGAATCGAAACGATTACTCTAGAAGGATAGGTTTCATCCCTTCTTCCTGTCCGTTCCTAACGTTGCTCGTGAGCAACTACCCTCTCCATTTTGTATAAAAATTATTCATAATGTTTAATTTTAAACCGTACTTCATTTTTAATTTACTGTTTTTTGCAAACATTGGACTTTCCAAAGCAAAAAGATGCATCAGAATGCCTACCAATAAACTGCCTGATAACGTTGAATGTCCTGAAATTCTGCCAGTGTATTCAGGTATGATAGCCTTTTTAAAAATGAAGGATAATATTAGAACAGAGTAAAACGGTTTTCTGGAAAAAGGGGGAAATTTATGGAGGAAGCAACGAATATTCCATCGATTGCAAAACAGGAAGAAATTGTCACGCAGATGTGTATGTGCCCGGAATGCCCTTCATGGATTGAAAGCGGAGAAAGAGGTGGGTTTTGCCTTAAGTCGATACCTAAAAGTAGATATATAAGTGAAGAAAACGGATGTATATGCCCTGGCTGTCCTGTAGCGGATCGACTTGGGTTAAACGATTTATACTGTTGTACAAGGAAATGAGAAGGAAAGTAAGCCTGTAACTTTTTTCCAGATCCACAACAGGTTAGTAGTAGAGTTGAAAAGGTTGCCGGAAAATAATCAATGGAAAATTACCCAGAAATAATTAACAGGCAAAAAACGATTTAGAGAAGATTTACAGAGGAATAACTGATCCGGGATTTCAAGCCCGAATCAGTGAAGTTATAATTTTTCTTTTTAGAATACAAGTCCGAGGTCT
>DUIO01000101.1 GCA_013330315.1 Methanosarcina sp.
TTTAAGAATAGTCCTTGACAGAGGGGAGCACAGGCTTGTTCAGCCTCTGAGCGGGAAAGATATTACCGATGATATGAGAGCTTTTTGCACTTATTTCTTTAACTCTATAGAAGAAGATATTGACGGTTTTATCCTGAAATTCAGGTCTCCGTCCTGCGGGCTCAAAGATGTAAAGGTTTATCCGTCTGCAGGTGGGCATGGAGTAGTTGAAAAGGCATCGGGATATTTCGGGGGTGCAGTTCTTGAAAAGTATCCTCTTCTTGCTATCGAGGACGAAGGAAGGCTCAGAAATAACCGGATAAAGGAGCATTTTCTTACCAAACTCTTTACATTCGCAGCCTTCCGGAAAGTAAAGTCCGAAGGNNCTCTGTCCTGCAATAAATATGATAAGGTCATGGATAGTACGGTTTGAGAGCGACTACCTTATGAATCAGGCTTTTTTCGAGCCCTATCCCGAAGACCTGATGGAAGTGGATCCGATAGACTCTCATTTAAGAGAGGATCTCTGGAAATAGGGCGATATCAAGATATTTCCGGGTGGGAGTTAACCGTGAAAGCTAGGATTAAATTGACTTCTTTCTTCTTACTCATTTATCTGGCCGGAGTTCTTTTCTTCTGGCCTTATTTTGAGGTTTCCGGAGATTCTGGCAATGGAGAAATACAGAAAGACCTGTCGGAAGCAAAAGATGAAAATTTTGGAGCTTCCGATACAACAGTCACGGAAGAACTTATAGAACCGGGGACATCCTCCCGGTCCTATTCCTGGAATTATGAAGGGTACCGATGGCATCTTACCTTACTGCTTGACGATAAAATTTACGATGCTTATAAATCCAGGACACGCAAGAGAGATTATGACCTTTTTGCCTCTGACCCGTATGATGACTGGCTGATCAAAAATATCGCAGATACTCTTTTATCCCTTTCAAAGGAGTATGGGCTTGAAGAAAACAAAATACCGGGTCTTTGCGTTTCTTTTATTCAGTCTCTAAACTACACCTCAGACCTTGCAAGCTCGGGGTATGACCAGTACCCTCGCTTCCCGTACGAGACTCTGTATGATAATGGGGGAGACTGTGAGGACACATCTATCCTTTCCGTGGCAATTCTGCAGGAAATGGGTTACGATGTCGTATTGCTGGAACTCCCGGAACATATGGCTCTCGGGATAAAATGCGACCCTGAAACGAAAGGTCAGAGCTTCGAATATAAAAATAACCATTATTACTATCTCGAAACTACAGGAAGTAACTGGCAGATAGGGGAAATGCCTGAAGAATATGAGGGTAAACCTGTAGAAATTATACCCGTATACAGAAGACCCCTTGTAAATCTCGATTTCAGTGCTCAATGTGAGTATTCAAAAAAAGAAGGGATTGTAGACATTAATGTTACCCTGAGAAACGTAGGTTCGGAGATAGCTGAAAATACCACTATCTATGTCGCTCTTCAGGCGGATGATGAGAGCAGGGTATGGGATCAGGTAGAAAGCGATCCTGTGGTTATTGAACCTGAAGGAGCTTATCAGTTTTCCGCAAAAGGCCTCAGGGTTCCGGGAGACAGGACTTTCAGGGTTTACGTGCGGGCTATCGGAGAGAACCTGTTCTCTGAAGAAATCATGAGTGAATGGATAAGTATCTGATATATGTCTAATCAGTTGTCTAATAGTGTCTAATAAGTTGTCTAGTATAAGTGCCTGATATAAGTGTCTTACTTGCAGGAGTCTCTCACAGGGAAACATCTCAGGCGAGCAGTTCCTCATAACATTTGATTACGGCTTGTATATGACAGTAGATCCTCTTTGATTCGGGTTAAATGGCAAAACTGAAACTTAATAGGCTTGACAAACTTAAAAAAATGGAGAGTTACTTATAAATGTAAATAAACAATCCATTATATTGGGGAAATTAAGTAAAACCCGGAATAATTAAAGGGAATATTAAATGTCTGATATTCTTCAGATAACTCAGAATATTTTTCTGGAGTGGAGGTAATGATATGAAGAAACTGTACAGGTCAAAAAGGAATAAAATTATTGCCGGCGTATGCGGAGGCATAGGTGAATACCTTGGTGTGGATCCTACGCTTGTAAGGCTTTTATGGGTGCTCCTTTCTCTTCAGGGAATTGGAATAGTCGGTTATATTATAGCCTGGATTGTAATCCCTGAAGAACCTTAAAATCTGGAAGCTTTCAGGTTGCTGAATTGCTCTTCCTTTTAGATAAATTTGCAGTAAATCGGTATAATTGCAGTAAATCAGTGTAATAGCAGTAAATTAGTGTAATAGCACTGCATAATAATACTGCAGTACTATTTTACAAACTGCAACACTATTTCTACAATATTGAGTTCCCGGGAAATAGCTCCGGGAATTTTCAGTTTACTGATATATTTATTCCCAGTTTATTGATATTTGTTCTGTTAATTATTATTGAAGGATTTTTACTGGCCGAAAAGCTGATCTACAAACCATTCAGGCTCGAATTTTTTCAGGTCTTCATAACCCTGGCCTACCCCGAAAAAGAGGATAGGTTTGCCTGTAATGTAAGCAATGGATATGGCAGCTCCTCCTTTGGCATCAGCATCGATTTTTGTCAGGATGGACCCGTCAATTGGGACAGCATCATTAAACTGGGCAGCCCTTTCTACTGCATCGTTTCCGGCTACGGCCTCGTCCACGAAGATAATAAGGTCCGGAGAGCTAACCCTGCAGATTTTTTCCATCTGGGCCATAAGGTTCATGTTAGTGTGCATGCGGCCTGCTGTGTCGGATAGCACAAAATCGATTTTGTGAGATTTTGCATACTGGACAGCATCATAAATAACAGCCGCAGGGTCAGCTCCTGCCTGATGCTTTATCATCTTTACTCCAAGTCTGCTTGCGTGAATGCCCAGCTGGTCAATAGCTCCTGCCCTGAAAGTATCTCCTGCAGCAAGAACTACGGAATAGCCCGATTTAAGCAGCCTGTGCGTCATTTTTGAAATAGAAGTAGTTTTTCCTGTTCCGTTAATCCCTACAAAGACAATATGAACAGGTTTTTCCCGGTTTTTGACATACTCGTCAAAATCAAAGGTATTGGCAGATACGACATCAAGAATTGCTTTCTTCAGGGCTGCCTCTACTATTTCCCCGGTATCGCTTCCAATTCTTTTTGTTGTGCCTGTGAGCTGGTTTTTTACAGACTCGACAATTGCCTCCGAGACTGATAGGGCAAGGTCACTTTCCAGAAGGCCCATTTCAAGTTCCCAGAGCGGCTCTTCAAGGTCTTTTGCGTCCAGGTATACTTCCCTGTTGAATACGAGGGCTTTGGCTTTCTGAGCAAATCCTACTTTCGGGGTGAGCTTCTTGAAAAAGGACTTTTTCTCTTCAGCTGGCTTTTCTTCCTCTTCTTCTACTTCTTTCTTCTCCACAGCTTTCTTTCTGTCTTCGACCTTTTTCCTGTATTCAGCCTTTTTCAGATCTTCTATAGAAATACGGGCAATTTCCTTGGGAGCAGTTCCCTTTTCCTGTTCCGGACTCTCCTCTTTTAGAGCTCCCTTTTCCTGTTCGGGACTTTCTTCTTTCAGGGCAGCCTCGACAGTTTCTTCCTCAAGTATTGGTTCTATTTCCTCTTCGAGGCTTTCTTCGCTTTCAGGCACCTGCTCAACGATTATCGGCTCGACTTCTACTGCTTTTTCGTCAATCGTTTTGCTGAATGCCTTCTTAAAACTCCCAAGTTTCTCTTTGAATTTATTGAACACAGGATCCATCCCGAAAAGATCAGTAAAAAATAGGTAATTGAAGTTAATGAAATGATTGAAATTAATAATCTAGAGTTATAGTAAAGTTAATGACATTATTAAAGTTAATGATATTATTCAATTAAATTTAATGATACGGTCTAATTAGATTTAATGATATGATTCAATCAAATTTAATGATACAGTCCAATTAGAGTTAATGATATGGGCAAACCATTAAATGTGGTTTCCGGATTCAAAGAATCCGTTACCTGTGCCTGAGCCAGGGGCTTATCTTAAGCCTGGCCAGGTTGATATTTTGCAGCTTCTGTCTCAAGGGCCTGCATCCCCTGTGCAAGTTTAGTCAGTGAAGCATTCATCTGCTCAAGGATTTTTGTAAGCTGCTCTTTACGGCGGTTAAGGGTCCCGATAGCTTCTTCCGCAGTTTCTTCTGCACTGAAGCCTGCTCCGAGATTAACAATAACTTTCTCCGGATTCTTAACTTCAGCATAGACATAAGAGCCGAAACCTATCGGAACCATTGTTTCTGCAGTCTTGCCCGCGTCTGAGGCTGTTTTCAGCTCATTTATCGTCGCAATTGCCTGATCGCAGCTGGCAATGGAAGCCTGTACCATGCCCATTTCCTGCCTGAGCGCTTCAGCCTGCCTCTGGAATTCCTGATGCCTGGCTGCCAGATTTCTTATCTCTTCACTGACTTCTGCCATATCCTTCACTCCTCAGCTATGTTTTCGATCTGGATCTGGCTTCTTTTAACGCCGTGCTTGCTTCCGAAGATCGAGTATGTCTTGTCGGTTGCATTCTTTTCATTCTGGCTTTCGATCTTCTTTGTGAAGTTTTCCCAGGTATTTCCTGCTTTAAATTTGCCTTTAACAATAAAACTCTTCATCATTACCACTCTCTTGCTGTAACTTTTTTCTGGAACAGATGGATGATGATGCTCACTCCAGGAACCCAAGGGCTTCTTCAATTCTTCCGAGTTCCGGTCCTGTTGTCTCTGAGCCCGCTACAAAGTTCTTTGAATTTGCAAGCAGACCTGAACCAAGCATCTGGGTTCCGAAATTAGTAGTTCCTATATTTACCGGAAGCCCGAAGATCTCTCTCAGAGCCTCTCTTTCCGAAACGGTCACTTTAGGGTGTACAAGAAGCCCTTTATTTGTAACGACTCCTGCCATCCCTACATTCTTTATCCCGGCAATTGTTC
>DUIO01000313.1 GCA_013330315.1 Methanosarcina sp.
AACTGATGGCAGCCTGTGTTGCAGTTGCGGTTAACCCAAAAGACGAACGCTACAACCAGTACATTGGAAAAGAAATTACAGTCCCCATTTTCGGGCAGAAAGTAACCCTCATTGCTGACGAAGCTGTCGAGCCCGAATTCGGTACGGGTGCTGTGATGATCTGTACTTTCGGCGACAAGCAGGACGTTCGCTGGTGGTTAAAATACGGACTGCCCCTTGTAAAAGCAATTGACAAGCAGGGCAAGATGACAAAAGCCGCAGGCAAGTACGAAGGCATGAGCATCCCCGAGTGCAGGCAGGCTGTCATTTCCGACTTAAAAGCCGCAGGTTTCCTCTATGACCAGAAATCCCTCGACCAGAATGTCGGACTCTGCTGGCGCTGTGACACTCCCATAGAAATCCTTTCCGAACCCCAGTGGTTCGTAAAAATCAATCATGAAGGCATTCTTAAGGCTGCAGATGAGATTAACTGGTACCCTGAATATATGAAGGTCAGGCTCCAGAACTGGACAGGCACTATGGAATGGGACTGGTGCATTTCCAGGCAGAGGATCTTTGCAACCCCGATCCCTATCTGGTACTGCAAGAAGTGCGGCGAAGTCATGATTGCCGAAGAGAGCTGGCTCCCGATCGACCCGAACGAAAACGTACCAAAGAAACCCTGTGCCTGCGGCTCAACAGAATTTGAACCGGAAACCGATGTCCTGGATACCTGGATGGACTCCTCGATTACTGCCCTGCATGTATCTGGCTGGGAAAGCGAGCATGACCTCCGCCTGCCTGCACAGATTCGTCCTCAGGGCCATGATATCATAAGGACCTGGGCATTCTATACAATCCTCAGAAGTCTGGCACTCGAAGGAAAAAGACCCTGGGATTCTATAGTGATTAACGGAATGGTTCTCGGACCGGACGGGCATAAGATGAGCAAGTCCCTTGGAAATGTCATATCTCCGGAAGAAGTGACCACACAGTACAGTGCCGACGCTTTCAGGCAGTGGGGCGCTGTTGGAGGTTCCACAGGCTCTGACGTAATGTTCCGCTGGAAAGATGTGGTTTCAGCCTCTCGTTTCCTGCAGAAAATGTGGAGCATTTACAGGTTTTCGATGTCTCACTTAAAGGACTTTGAACCTGCAGATGCCGAAAACTTCCCTCTGGAGTCCCTCTACACCATAGACAGGTGGCTCCTGAGCAAGCTTAACAGGCTTGTGGAAACAACCACAAAGGAACTCGACGAATACCAGTTTGACTCCACTTTCAAAGCTATCCGCGGCTTTGCCTGGGAAGTCCTTGCAGATAACTATCTCGAACTTGTGAAAGGCAGGCTTTACGGGGAAGATGCCGAAGGCAGAAAAGCAGCCCAGTATGTCCTTTATACGACAACTAGGACCCTCTCCCTTCTGCTTGCACCCTTCATACCTTTCTTCGCAGAAGAGATGTACTCAAGGTTCGATAGTGAAAGCGTGCATACTCGAGCCTGGCCAGTAGTTGATGAAAGCCTGGTAAGTGAAGAAGCCGAAGCTGCAGGCGAAATGATCAAAAATATTACTGGTGAAGTCCGCAGGTACAAGTCAGACCTTGGAATGGCTCTTAACTCTGCCCTGAAGAAAATAGAGATCTACAATGCAAAGATCGATACAGGAGACATTGCAGGAGCTACAAACTCTGAAGTTGAACCTATGGAAGGTGCTCCTTCATTTGAATACGTGCCTGTGGAAGTTAAACCCAATATGGGCCTTCTCGGACCGCGTTTCAGAAAAGATGCCGGCGCCATTGTAAAAGCCCTCCAGGCAGAAGACCCCGCTGCGGTAGAAGCTCAGGCAGCTTCAGGTAAAATAACCGTTACAGTAAATGGAGAAAAAATAGAACTGGAACCCGAAGCCGTTGAGATCAAGAAAGAAGTAATCTCCGGAGGCCGTGAGGTCGACGTTCTTGATGTAAGAGGCGCAGTGGTTGTAATTGTCAGGTGAGCCCGGTCTTACCTGACCATATTTTCTTTTTTATTGTCTGGTTTTACTTCTTTTTTCGTTCAAAACTTCTTTTTAAATGTTTGCCGGACAAATCGATATGAGTCTATAAAGCCAGTATAAGACCGTATGGGCGCTTATCTGCATGAATTAAAACAGCGAACTTACATTATCAGGAATAGTATTTCTTGATTGACATGTTTCTATCAGCATGCGTCGAGGGAAAAGAAAAATCAAAAAATTCTCTCCTCTTTTGGTATCCCAATAAAAGATTGAGGGTAATCTAAGAAGAAATAATAAGAAAGGATTTCAATTGATCTGCAGGTCCAGCAAATTTTCACTGAAAGTAACTGGGTTTAACTGGAATTAACTGGATTTAACTGGAATTAACTGGATTTAACTGGAATTAATATCAGTTCTTCCTCGAGTTTACTTTTACAGATTTTGAAATCCCCAGAAAATATTTTTAATTCGTTGTCGATGTTTTACCTCTTACAAGCATCAAAGAGAAAGAAAGGATCAAAAGAGCTGCATAAAACATTACACTGGGGTCAAACCTGTTATACAGGGACAGCCATGTGTATACCAGCATTGACCCTGAAAACACTGCCAGAACTATAAGCCCTATATATTTTGCTTCTACCATTTTTATCACTCGCTTACTTTTTTGTTTATTTTTATTAATATTTTTTACAATTATTTTTCACAATTATTTATCACAATAATTTTTCTCTTTTAGATTCTGAATGTCAATTTTTGTCAATTTTATTTGCTATATTTTGTTGCAAATTCTATTGAGAATTTCACTGCTATAATCCGTTATCATAATCTATTTAATATTCAGAATAAACCAGACCAATAAATTTGACCGATAAACCAGACCGATAAACAGAACAATAAACCAGACCAATAAATGGGGTCAGTTATGTTGGCCTGCAAGCTGTCTGTATTTTTTCATATATTTAAGAATGCCTTCAAGGTCGGATTTCATCGATTTCAGGTCCAGGTCTTCCCCCTGCATACGGTCCATGAAATTGATTTTTTTCTCATGATTAATTACGATTTCTTTCTTTAGAGAATCTAACAGGTTGTCGCTGTCTTCTCCAAACTTAATTTCTGCAGAGTTTTCGTTAAATGAAAAATTAGCTTCGGCAGGTTCACTGTCCAGACTTTCAACTTTAATTGTAAATTCACTTCCATCGAATTTCAGGTCATTCTCGAATGATTCATCCATTTCTAAAGACATCTCGCCAAATGGCGGTTCTGCAGCCTTAACTTCAGGGACATTGCCTTCAAAATTGCTTGCAATAGACATTTTAGTTAGAAGGTCGTCATCAAAATCCATTTCATCTTTTTTGGATTCGCCCACTTTATCGAGACTGTTAACCCTGTAGCTTACATTGAACTTCGGATCTGTATTTTCGTGATCGTATAACGAGATGGATTCTTCTCTATCATGGTTATTTCTTCGGCGTAAGGGAGATGAAATGGATGTAATTTTATTGCGGAAATTAAAGGAAAGCTTCTGGAGAATATTTTTTATATTCAGAAGTTTTGCTTCCGCTTTTTTAAGGAAATTTTTGCTGGAATTGCTCCGGGTCAGGCCCGGAAATAACTCAGATTCTTTAAGATGAGGCGAGTTTCTACCTTTGCTTTTATGTTTATCGTACAGAGTTGCCGTTCCCATTACAGCCAGAGTTACAAAAATACCTATGAAAATCGTAAAGTTTGATTTGTATATGGCTATTAAATCCATATTCATATGCCTCCTGCGAGACTATCAAGTACACCGTCAAATGAAAATGCCATTTCCACCAGTGGAGGGACTATAATCATCAGAATTCCTGAAAGGATAAACATGAACATACCGTAGTAGAGTCCCAGGTACATTGGTCCCCCTTTCACAGCAACGATTGCAAGTACATTGGCGATTGTCAGAATGATGGACACTATCACAACAAATTGTCCCAGCAGTTCAAGAGGGACACCTCCGAATATGCCCATATTCATACCGCCCAAACCGCCCGGTATGCCTTCAAGGTCAGACCCATTTATCTCAAACTGGGTAAAAAGGGAGTTTATAATGGTTGAAAAGATGGTGAGGATCTGACCGATGAAAAGAAGAAGGCCAACCATTGATACATGAAGAGGTATGACGAGACTTGAAAATCCTCTTGCTATACGTTCCCTTTTCATTCTCAAAAGGACCAGTTCCAGGCTGGATGAGCTCACAAGCTCGCCCACTACTTCCGCATTACCCCCGAAATTAACAGCGTCTACAAAAACGCTTGTCAATTTGTAGATCAGATAGCTGCCCGTCTCCCCTACAAACCTCCCCCAGCAAAGTGCAGGGTCAAGCCCGGAAGCCAGTTTCTTATAGAGTTCCTGGCTCATATCTTTTAGCTCTCCAAGGTTCTTGGGGTCGATTTTTATAAGGGCTTTTGGAACTGTCAGACCCGAACCGCTTATAATGGACCCGAGGCTTCTTATGAAAGTCGTATAGCTTTCATCCCTTTTGTTGACTTTCTCGATATCCCTATTTGCCGCAAGCCCGACAGGAAGCATGATAATACCTGCAAGAACCATTCCGACTCCTTTGATATCAATAAAAAAATTAGCAGCTAAACCTGTAAAAGCTGGCAGAATAGTAAGCACTATAACAGAAACAACTGCCAGAAAAATCGTAAGTGGGGCCCATTTATGGATGTATATTTGCTCTTTTGATTTTATGCTTAAACTGTGGACTTTAGTATCTTTAGGAGAGCATCTAAAAAGCAAGCCTACTCCGAAAAAAGCCATAAAAAATATAATAAACATTGTAGAATAAAGCGTATCTGCAGGGTCACCAATATTGTATAAAATTACTGAAAGCAATATGATTATAGCTACAAGGGATGTGGAAACAAGCAGTGCTGTGTATGCGTTTGACCATTCTTTAGTGGTCTCAAGATCCCTTTCGAACTCATCTTTCCTTTTAGTTTTGAATAATCTCCATTCTTTGGTCAGGAATTCACTGTCAGGTTCTCCTGCTGCTATAGCATTCGACAACCTGTTAAGAAGTTCCCTCATCCTGTCATGCTTTACCTTTGTGGATATGAGTTCACAGGCATTGGCGTAATCATAATGCCAGTGCTGAGCCAGTTCCCTGATCAGGTTAAAATATTTGCTCGGGCAATACTCCTTCTTATCAGATATGCTTGAGAAGATCTTGTCTCTTGTTAGATTGGCAGTTGAAATCGACGCCATATAAGTAAGGGAAAAAAGCATATCATTACTCATATAGAGTTCTTTCTGGTAGTCTCTGAACTTACGAGAGAGATGGTCTGAAATGGATTCTGAACCGGACATATCAGGCTTTTTACTGAAAACGTTTTTTATTTCATAGATACCCATCTAAACCACCAATTAGAACTGAATCCTCAGCATACCGGCTTTTGTAATCTTTGAGATTGTGTTAAAAAAGTCCCAGTAATTTACGATCCCTTCGCTGTCCAATCTCTCCAGTATTTTTGCCCGTTTTTCAATTTCATCATAAATTACTTTCTTTTTCTTACCTGAAATTCCAAGCCTTGTGGCAATTTTATTTTCAAGGATATACGAACTTCCCATCGCACTGAAAACATGTTTGTCAGTAACGGGGTCCCAGGAAAAAGCTTCAATAAATGAAATTCCGCCTTTATCCGGATTGAAACCGAGAACCTCATTTATGCTGAGAACTCTCCTCACAAGCTTGCCGTCCGGTCTCCGTACCGCAGACTGAATAATAACAAAGTTGAGGTTATCCACATATGTTTTGGGAATATTTATGGGATCAGCAGTAAGCCTCTGGATCAATTTTTCAACAGTTGCAGCGTGGAATGTTGACATTACAGGGTGTCCGGTCTGCATAGCTTGAAATGCGACATTACCTTCAACTCCTCGAATTTCTCCCACAAGGATATAGTTTGGTCTCTGCCTCAATGCTGCTTTGAGAAGGTCAAACATTGTAACGTCCGATCCGCTGCCTTCTCCGATTCCCGCGCCCCTTGTGCTACCTCTGGTTGTTTCCCGGGTCCAGTTCCTGTGAGGGATCTGCAGCTCGGGAGTATCCTCGATTGAGACCAGTTTTGACTCTGGATTTACAAATGCTGTAATTCCGTTCAATGTGGTTGTCTTACCACTGGCAGTTTCTCCGCAGATGAAACCGCTCATTCCTTCACCGATCAGGATCCATAGGTAAGCTGCCATTCTGTAATCCAGGGTCCCTCCTTTTATGACCTGGAGGATACTGAATGGAATGTCGGCAAACTTACGTATGGTGAAATTGCTCCCGTTTTTACTTATATCGTCCCCAAAAACGATGTTAATTCTTGATCCGTCCGGGAGTGTGGAGTCCACTATAGGGTTTTTGAAAGTGATGGGTTTTCCAATCCTTTCTGCAAGCCTGACAATATACTGGTTAAGTGCATCATTGTCGTTGAATTCTATGACACTCCTGAGGCCTTTGAACACTTTATGTTCAATAAAAATGGGTCCAAGACCATTGCAGGTAATATCTTCGATTTTGTTGTCATTTATATAAGGGTCAAGAAAGCCAACTCCGATTTTGTCCCTTATAACCGAGTATTTCAGAGCTTCGTACTGCTCCTTTGTTACATAAATATTGTTTTTGTCAGGGTCTTCTTTTGCCGGAAGAAACTTTGACCTCAACTTTTTGATCCCGGAACCAGCCCCAGCAGCAGGCCTGTCAACCTGCTTTTTATTTTCGATTACACAAATAGCATCCAGGGCCTTTCTAAGTATCTTTTCTTTTTCTTCTAAATTTTCAGGATCGAACTCGATTCCTGTAAGGTGGTCTACAAGCCTAGTTTCCAGTTCTTTAATGAGGCCCCCAACTCCGGTAAGGAGTATGGGCTCAATAGGAATATAGAAGTTCCTTACATCATTTTTGTTTGGATAAATATGCACGTATATCTGGTCATTGACCTTGTATATCAGATTGGCATCCTCGAGATCACCGTGCTTTGATTCGAGTTTGGAGACATATCTGGGTATGCCCATCGTATCTATGGGCAGAATGTGCAGGTATTCCAGAAGGTGAAGGTTTTTTTCAACTTCCTGCTTCATTTCCGGAGAGAGGAGCTTATAAAGATTACATATTTTCAGGTTTGAATGGTCATGTCCACCATATTTTTTCGGTTTGAAAGGAAAATTTGTGTATACCCCTAAGTTGAGTACATTACCATGCTCAGTACTCAGCTTTTCCTCAATGCTGTCCATGTCAACACCATAAATGGCTAGTTACGTTCAAATATAGCTATTTTTTAAGTTTGTTTAGACCTTAGCCTGTGAGATTGGAATAATCTTTAAACCGAAACCAGGCTGGACTTCAAAACTCACTATATTACCGGTGCTTTTCCTGGCGCCTCTTATTTTTGAGACTTCCATAACGCTGATATAGCGGTCAGTGAGCTGTTCTTTCCTTAAAAACAGATGACAATCGCATGCCGATCGTATTCTAACAAGAGTGTCTTCTTTGAAAGCATGCTGATGTAGAGTAATAAAGATCGTATACCCCTTGTCGCACAGATTTTTCAAACTTGTAAGAAACTCGAGAATATTATCTTCAGCGGAATAGGTAGTAAACATTGTAAGAGAGTCAATAAAAATGACTTTTTCCCGAATGCTTTTGATATGAGTTGTAACGAGATGCAAGGTCCCTTTCATTTGCTCGGATGTCCACTCAACACCTTCGAGATGGACCGGAAAAATCCTGAAATAGCCCCAGCTGTAAAAGTCCGAGATATCCAGGCTCAGGCTGTCCATCTGAGCCAGCATGCTTTTGATGGTATTCTCGGTTGAGTAGTACGCTATCCTGTAAAGCTGGTTTAGTCCTCCGTAAGCCATCTGCTGGCAGAGCACACTCTTTCCGGTATCGTTTTCACCTTCGATGAGCACAAGAGAACCCAGAGGAATGCCCTCACCTAGCTTTTTATCGATTTCATCATTGCCGCTTGAGATAATGTTTTTTTTATCCTCTTTTTCTCCCATATTATTCACCCACCACATGCTCTGCGGAAGAGACGATACCATTTTCCGTGATAATTTTTACAATAAAACTGCCACCGGATTCGAGATCGGTTAAGAGCTCGATGTTAATGCTTTCATGCGGGTCAAGAATCCCGGGATTTATAATATCATTATTATGCGTAATACTGTACTGGGACCTGTTCACATAAGACGCCTGACCGTCCTTAACGAGGATGATGTCCCAGTGGTCGAAATTGTATAA
>DUIO01000035.1 GCA_013330315.1 Methanosarcina sp.
GGATATGGCGGCAGCCTCCTAAGCTGTAAATCGGGGGTTCAAATCCCTTCGCGCCCGCTAAATTCACTTTTTAATTCGTTTTGATCTTTTCTATTCTATCTTTGTTCACCTGTATTTTTTCCCTTTTTACCTGCTGTTAGTCAGCGCGTTAATTATTGTTCAATTTTTTTTCGTTTTTTCCGGCATATAATGTAATTATGGAAAAATTTCTTATTTAGAAGTGCAATTATTTCCTATCCGCAATACGGTAAAATTTGTAGTGTAGCGCAATTTCTATTAAAAAACACAATTACCACTTCCGAGGAAACAGGAATTGATCAGAAAAGCCAGGATTAGTGATGTTGTTGAGATGAAACAAATCATCAACACTTATTCAAAGGACGAACTTATGCTTGCCCGCTCCCTGAGTGAGATGTACGAGAATATAAGGGATTATTATATCTGTGAGATTGAAGGAAAGGTTGTGGGATGCTGTGCCCTGCATGTGGTCTGGGAAGACCTTGCAGAAATTCTTGCTCTCGCTGTTAAGCCCGATTGTGCAAGAAAAGGAGTGGGTACGAAGCTTGTCTCAGCATGTCTTGAGGATGCAAAATCCCTGGGTATGAAAGAAGTCTTTGCTCTCACCTACGTGCCTGCCTTTTTTGAAACCCTGGGCTTTAATATTGTGGATAAAAACAGTCTCCCCAGGAAGATCTGGTCAGGTTGCATCAGGTGCCCCAAATTCCCTGACTGTAATGAGATTGCAGTCCTTAAGTCTATCAAACCTTGAACCATAAGGGAGTCCTAAGAAGATTTACTCCATTCCAAATATCTGGAATTTTTTTCCTTTAATTTCTTTTTTGATTTTTATTTAAACAGGTAAAAACCAAAAACTATTTATCAGTAGCTATATTTTTTAGGTTGTCCTAATTATCTTGCCCGGATAATTCCGGGTACGTGCTGGTGGGATGGTGTTAATGCATACAGATCGACTTGAAGAGTACCTTGAAACTATCCTTTACCTTGTTACTAAAAATCGGAGCCCTGCAAAAACTAAACAGATTGCAGAAGAACTTAATGTATCTTCACCCAGTGTGACAGAAATGATAAAAAAGCTGCATTCGATGGGGTTTGTTGAGTATAAACCCTATCAGGGAGTCGAATTGACTGAAAAAGGGACTGAAGAAGCTGTCCGAATCAAGAGAAAACATCAGGTACTTGAAACCTTCCTGGCTGAGGTTCTTGATTTTGATAGGAAAGAGGCTCACAGGGAAGCCTGCGAGCTTGAGCACGCCGTATCAGACTCAGTTCTTGAGAGACTTTATGATTTCCTTGGAAACCCGGAGTACTGTCCGGACGGGCACCCGATAAATATTGATAAAAGCAACCTGCAGCGAGAAGAAGGTTTTATCCCTCTTGACGAGATGAAAGAGGGAAGTTTGGGCACAATCGCAAGGGTAACCCTTCCGAGGGAGACAAAAGAGCGTTTAACCTCTCTTGGTATCCTTACAGGAGAAGATATCGAAGTCAGGCGCAAGCAAAAACAGGGTTGCATTTCGGTTATGGCTTTTGGGTCTGAAATAGCCCTTGGAAGAGATATAGCAAAGAAGATTTTCATCACTCCTAAAGCCAAGCATATGTAAAAGATCGATTTGCATGTAACCGGCATGGAGTGCAATTAACGGAGGCGTGGTAGAGATTTCCAGTTCATGCTGCAATTCCGGCGGCAAAATTGAAAAGAATTCTCCTTATGATGTGACACTTGCCTTTGTGGGCAACCCGAGTGTTGGAAAAAGCGTTTTTTTCAGCAGGCTTACAGGAGTCGGGGTTGAGGTTTCCAATTACCCGGGTACTACGGTCTCGCTTACAAAAGGGAGCGTGAAGGTCAAAGATAAGACCATTGAAGTAGTCGACCTGCCCGGAATCTATTCTCTTGGGGTTGCAAATGAAGATGAAAAGGTAACCAAAAGATTTCTCATCGAAGATGCGCCTGATGTTATTGTTAATGTCCTTGATGCGAGCCGGCTTGAGAGAAACCTGTATCTGACCCTGCAGCTGCTCGAGCTTGATATCCCCATGGTTATTGCTCTGAATCAGGTAGATCTGGCAGCAGAGCTCGGAATTCTTATTGATACGGACAGACTTTCAGACCTTCTGGGCTTACCTGTAGTCCCAACCGTTGCAACCTGGGGAGTAGGACTCGATGAGGTAGTGCTTGTCGCTCTCGAAGAAGCCGGAAAAATCCAGAAGCATCACAAAATAAAGTACAGCCAGTGGATTCGGCAGGCTCTCTCCGGGCTTGACCATGCTTTCCCGGATGCTTCTCAAAGTGTTAAGACCGCAGCATTGCTGAACGATGCCGAATTTGTAGAACTCTGCTGTATGCCTCCTGAAGCCAATGCAATCCTTTCTTCTGCCAGAAGGTTCAGGCAGAATCTTGAAATCGATCATGGAATTTCAGTTCCGGATACCGTTGCAAGAGACCTTTATGGGGAATCAGGGTTTATAGTAGATAGTGTCGTCTCAACCTTCGAGCCGAAAAAAAGATTTCGTGACAGATTGGATAGAGTTCTTACCTCCCCTAACTTCGGGGTTGCGGTCCTTATATCAGCGCTGCTTATTACATTCCTTCTCGTCTTCAGAGTTGGAGGTTTCCTTGAAACCTGGATTGTAAATGACCTTTTTGAGCCTCACATAATCCAGCCCGTAGAAGCAATGACTCTTGGTATGTCTCCTTTCCTTAGAAACCTGATTCTTTACTCCCTGAGAGGTGTGGAGGCAGGATTTGCAATTGCAATTCCCTATATTGCAGTTTTCTATGCTATACTTTCGATATTCGAGGACTCGGGATATCTGACAAGGGCAGCTTTTCTCCTCGATAACCTGACGCATAAACTCGGGCTTCACGGGAGAGCTGTTATCCCTCTTGTCCTGGGGTTTGGCTGCAATGTCCCAGCAATAATGGCGGTACATGCTCTTGGCACAAAGAGGGAAAAGCGGATAGCTTCGGTTCTTATCTCCCTTATCCCCTGCTCTGCAAGGACAGTTATAATCCTGGGGCTTGTAGGGACTTTTGTTGGTTTCTGGCCTGCGGTCTCTATTTATGTGCTGGAGATTATCATTATTGCAGCAATGGGTTGGGTCCTTGGGAGAACCCTTCCGGGTCAGAGGAGCGGTTTTATTATGGAAATGACTCCTCTTAGAAAACCTGGACTAAAATCTACACTCAGGAAGACCTGGATGAAAAGCCGTGAGTTTTTATATATCGCCTTTCCGCTGCTGCTTGCAGGAAGTGCAGCTCTGGGAATTGCCGATGCTCTCGGGCTTCTTTCTATTTTCCAGAACTTTGTAGAACCTGTATCCGTAGGACTTCTGGGGCTTCCGGCTTTTGCCGCAACAGCCCTGGTTTTTGGGATTCTTAGAAAAGAAATGGCACTTCAGATCCTCGCAGTACTTGCAGGTACAGCCAATTTTGCAGTTGTAATGACTCCGCTTCAGATGTACCAGTTTGCGGTTATAACAACAATTTATGTCCCATGCGTGGCAACGATCGCAGTATTAAGGCATGAGCTCGGAACGAAGGATACGGCTATGATTGTTATCTTCACTATATTCCTCGCTATTGTGGCAGGTGTTTTAATCCGGGTTTTCGGACCCATCTTCCTTTAATTCCCTGCTTTTTCACTTTAACCGGAAAAATTGGCTTATTATGGAGACTCATTTAGGGCCCGCATGGGGACTCATTTAAGACCCGGTCAATGCGATCTATAAATTCCACATTATAAATATTATTGACAGGATCGTAAGAGCTAATTATAATTTATTTAAATACTTTTTTAATCCATATGATTGCTCAAAAAATGAAAGGTAATCGCACTATTTAGCGGTTTTTATCTCAAATGAGTTTTTATGTCGATTATCTGGGATACAGGTTTCTATATCCTGAGCACAATATTTATATATTAATATACTCACTTTTTCTTTTCTGTTTTATTCTCGCGTTATCGTAAATTATTAATACTTCGTACATCGTGTTTATTTCCGATGACTCGGATTACCGATCACTTACACAAAAACGTGTTTAGTGTTATTATGGATATCTTCGAAATGGACCATTTCCGAGAGCCAGAAGTTGAAGAGGTTCAACTTTTCCTTGAAAGCACCGGGACTCATGGTTCTATTGTTAATGAGACCGCTCTTGAAATGGATTGCAGTACCTCTCCTAAAATCCAGGAAAGGCAGAGTGTGCTTCTCAATTTCGATGAGTCTATCCCATCCATGAAGTAACACGCCCTCTAAAGAATTCCGACCCCTTTGAAATCCAACTCTTTAACTCCTTTTGTTTTAGAGTTANNTACATCTATTTAATATTTTTTGTATAAACTTTATCGAAAAATATTTATTCTGCTTCTCTCTCCTTTTCATTTTCAAAAACTAGTTTTCTATGATTTTATTTATGCGGTTCATGTATCATAAGCCGCATATATTCTGGAGTAGAATATTTTAGCATTCATATAGTCCTCTGCAGAAAATTTAAAAAAATCTATTTACTCTTTTTCAAAGTATTTCCGGGTTGCCTCTGCCGTTTTCAGTCATTCTTTTGATTTGAGAGTTCTTCCTGCGGAAATTTCATTATTTATTGCTTTTTCTTATTTTATTATATGGTTTCTGTAACCGGTTTCAGAAAAGTTAATAAAGATATCTTATTATAATATAATTCAAAGTAATCTGGAGCTGGCTGAATACTATCGATTACCATATATATATAAAGTAAGATTACATCTACTTTATACATATTATTTAAATTTGTCTGATCTGATCAATTTAATTATATCATAATGACGCCTCACGATACCAAAATTGAAGATATAAGGAAACCCGGGACCTGAATTTATTATCAGAGGTATTTTCATGAGAACTGGACAGAGAGATATGCACATTACACCGCTTAAAAGGCGACTGTCAATCACATATGAAGAGCTTGAAACTCTCAAAAAATCAATAAAAACTTCGGTTCTCAACGAGCTGCAGGCCGAAGCAGAAAATAATTCAGATTTTGATTCTTTTAAGGACCAGATCCTTTCCGAAATTAAAACCGAACTGAGTGGACTGCCTGACCCTGCCTCACTCAAGGCTTCTATCCTTGGTGAGCTGCGGTCCGAATTAATTTACGGTAAAAAAGATGAATCCGAAGCTATTGACCGAAGGGTGAAAGAACTTGCGGGAATTCAGGACGGGCTCGTTAGAGAACTGCTTGACCAGAAAATGCTTATAAAGGCGCTGGAAGCAGAAGTTGAAAGACTCTCAAAAGCACTGGAAAACAGACAAAATACTATTATTCATTCTCCTCCTTCCGTTCCTATACTTGAAGACCCCCTTGACCTTCCTCCTCTGTCCAGAAAACCAAAGCGCAACCTTGAGTTCAGAAAAGAAGGTCTCTCTTCTCGCGAGTTGATTAATTTCAGAGAAGCTCCTGCATCCCTGCCAGGGACAAATGCAAAAGTCCAGCTGAAGATAAAAGAGGTTGAGCCCAGGGAGCTTGACGAGCAAGAGCCTGTTGAGACAAAGTGTGAGTACATTATTGCCGAGAGCGGGGACAGGAAAAGATTCAGAGGCAATTTGAGGCAATCAACTCCGATAATAGAAGCTCCCTCAGGGCATTACGCTCCAAAGCCGCCAGCTTCCGTAAGACCTCAACCCTCTTCGAGAACTCCTTTGAAAACAAATTCCGTAAGAACCCGACCAGATGACAATTATAAGTGTGAATATATTATAGCTGAAAAAGCCCCAAAAAGGCATTTAATCGATGAGTCCGTGGACCTCAGAGATAGCGAAGACGCGGAAATCATAACCTGCAGCCGGAAAGACTCCCGGGCAAAAAGAGACTGAGAAAAACAAAAATTCCTCAAAAACGCAAAACCTCAGAGGCATTCTGTGTATATAAAAGAGATTGAGTTCGTTAATTTTAAGTCCTTCGGAAAAAAAGTAAAGATTTCCTTTTATAATGACTTTACCACTATTTCCGGACCTAACGGGAGCGGAAAGTCAAACATAATAGATGGGATTCTCTTCGCACTCGGGCTTACGAGCTCAAGAACCTTAAGGGCTGAGAAGCTTACGGACCTTATTTATAACGGGGACGAAGCAAAAAAACCTGATTTTGCCCAGGTTACAATCCGTTTTGATAATTCCGATCGCAAGCTGCCATTGGAGCTTGATGAGATTGAAGTCTCAAGAAAAGTCAGGCGGACGAAAAATGCCTACTACAGCTATTTTTATTTTAACGGCAAAGCCGTAAGCCTGGGAGAAATCCATTCCCAGCTAGCAAAGGCAGGGATAACACCTGAAGGCTATAATGTAGTAATGCAGGGAGACGTTACACAGATTATTTCCATGACCTCTGTGGAAAGGCGAAAAATAATTGACGAGATTGCCGGGGTCGCAGAGTTCGACGAACGCAAGCAAAAGGCACTCGGGGAGCTTGAAATTGTCCGGCAGCAAATAGAGCGTGTGGATATCATTCTTGAAGAGGTAAGGACCCAGCTCGAAAAACTCTCGGGGGAACGGGATCAGGCTCTGAAATATCAATCTCTTAAGGCTGAAAAAATTAAATTTGAAGGCTATGTCCTGCTCTCCAAACTCAAGGACGCAAGGACTGAGCTGGAAAATGTGGATAAAGAGCTTGCAGGCAAAGAAGAACACCTGGAAAAAGTACAGGTACTGTTGAATGAAAGGGCTCAGGAACTGGAAGCCCTTGAGCAGACCCTGGAAAATCTTTCCCTTGAGATCCGGAAAAAAGGGGAAGATGAACAGCTTCAGGTGAAAAGGGAAATAGAAGAGACAAAAGGGGAAATTTCCCGCTGTGTTGACAGCATTGAGGTTTCGGAATCCGAGCTAGACGAAGCTGATGCACGGCGCAGAAAAGCATTTGTTGATATTGATGCTACAAAGGGCAAGGTCAGAGAGCTTGAAGAGAAAATCGAAGCTGAAAATGTAAGGAAAGAAAGCATCTCTTCAGAGCTTTCGGAAAGAAAAACCGAACGCATGCTACTTCAGAGCAGGATTGCCGATGTGGATGCAAAGTTTGCAGCAACAAGGGACGAGCTCATGGCCGCCCGCAAGAATCTTGAGGATGTCAAAAACGAGAAGAATGAGCTTATCCGGAATGAGGATAGGCTCCTTGATGCTCTCAGGAGAAAATCCTCGGAACTGCGGGAAATCGAAAATCAGATTAAGGATGCACAGGCTGCAGTCACTGCATCAGACAGCGACACCCTTTCTGTCCAGTATGAAATTGAAAAACTTACGAATAACCTTGAATCTCTCATCAAAGACCGCGACGATATCGAGAGCAGCCACTTCAGGATTAAAGAGGACATACGGAAACTCGAGAGTAAATTGCATTCCCTCCAGCAGGAATATGCAATTGCTGAGGCAAGAGTCCGGGCTTCGGAACAGGGAGGGGGCTATTCAAGAGCAGTTGAAATGGTAATCGGGGCTTCCAGGCAGGAAGAACTTTTCGGGATTCACGGGACTATTGCCCAGCTCGGAAAAGTAGACCGAAAGTATGCGGCAGCCCTTGAAGTTGCTGCAGGAAACAGGATGCAGGCAGTTGTTGTGGATACAGATGCCGATGCCTCAGAAGCGATTGAATTCCTTAAAAGGAGAAAAGGCGGCAGGGCTACTTTCCTTCCGCTAAATAAAATGAAGGATTCGAGAAGGCTTGAAAACCTAAAATATGAGAACGGGGTAATAGGGTACGCAATTGACCTTATCGAATTCGACCCTGACTTCGAGCCTGCTTTCTGGTATGTTTTTCAGGATACCCTTGTTATGGAAGATCTTTCCAGCGCCCGCCGCCTTATGGGAAGAGCAAGAATGGTAACCCTTGAAGGCGAGCTCCTTGAAAAGAGCGGAGCAATGGTTGGAGGCTCTCTTTCCTCAAAATCGGGAATCTCTTTTGCGGCAGCGGAAAAAGACAAGCTCCTTGAGCTTGCGGAAGAAATAAGATCCCTTGATTCAAGTCGGAATTCGGCGATCAGTAAGCAGGATAACATTGAAAGCCACGTTTTTGAACTGAGCAGAAAGATCCGGGACTGCGAGGCTACTATTTCCAGAAAAGAGCTCGAGCTTCAGGAAATTGCTGGCAGGGAGGCCAAACTGGCAGAGCTTCTTGAAGCCAAAAAGGCAGACCTGAATNNTTGTTACTGAACTTGAAGCTCAGGTTGCCGAACTTGATGCAAAACTCGCTGATTCTCCCCTTCCTGAAATAAATAAAAAAGCCGAATTCGTAGACGAAGAAATCCGCAGGCTTGACGGCAGAATCAGGGACACAGAAGCCAGTCTGAATGCCCTGCAGCTTGAAAAAGATTATGCCGAAAAGAAGATTAACGAAGCCAAGGAGCTTATAAAGGAACTTGACGAAAAGAAAAATTCAAGGCGTGAAAGAGTAGATTCTCTTAAAGCAAAAATCACGGAACTCGAAGCGCAGCTTGAAGAAAAACAGAAGCGAGAACTTCAACTTTCTGATGAGCTTATAGGGCTCCAGAAAGAACGGGAAAATGTCCAGGCTGAACACAGTGCGGTAAAGCGCAGGGTCAGCATAGCTGCAACTACCCTTGAAAAGGCAAAACAGCAGGTACTCACGCTCACAGCTACGAAAAGTGCACTTTTTGACCAGGAAAAGCAGCTGGTTGAAGAGGTGCGGAGAAGGGGGATTGAAGATACCTCAGAGGTTCCGAGTTACGAAACCGTTTATATGCGGATTCAGGCAATCGAAGAAGCCATGCGCAGGCTTGAGCCTGTAAACATGCGGGCAATTGATGAATATAACGAGGTAGAACTCAGGCTTTCTGACCTTCAGGGCAAACGTGATACTCTCTTTACCGAAAGGGAACAGCTTCTTGAACGCATTGACCAGTATGAACAGCTAAAACGGGATGCCTTCATGGAGGCTTATATAAGTATTAATTCCAACTTCAAAGAGATCTTTTACGAACTCTCTGACGGTATGGGAGAACTTCTGCTTGAAAACCCTGACGACCCTTTTGCCGGGGGAATGACCCTGAGAGCCCAGCCGAAAGAAAAGACTCTCCAGCGTATAGAAGCCATGTCAGGAGGAGAAAAGAGCCTTACCGCACTTGCTTTCATCTTTTCGATCCAGCAGTACCGCCCTGCTCCTTTCTATGCTTTTGATGAGATTGACATGTTCCTTGACGGCTGGAATGTGGAAAGGGTCTCAAGGCGCGTTAAAACCTCGGGTTCAAAGGTCCAGTTCATAGTTGTTTCTCTAAGAAAACCCATGATTCAGGCTGCAAACCGGACAATCGGGGTTACAATGCAGGAGAATAATATCACGAGTATTACCGGAGTGAAGCTTAATGGCTGAAATTATAGATAATTCGGCACTCGATATTTCCGGACTTCATTCTCCAGAGATTGTTGAGTCCGCGGAAAAGGATTCTCTTTTTTCAGACCCTGAAACTTTTGGGCTTCCGACAACTCTTTCTTACCTTGGCATTGATTGGGCACTTCTCGATCTCTCGGAATTTGATACTTATGAGCCCCTGGGCATCCTCGTCGAGCTTGCAAAGGACGGAAAAATTAATCCCTGGGATATCGATGTTGTGCAGCTAACCGATACTTTTCTGAACAGGATAGAAGAGCTCCAGAAAATGGACCTCAGGATTTCCTCACGGACCCTCCTTTATTCGGCTATTCTCCTCCGCATGAAATCTTCGGTAATCCTGGAACCTGAAAAAGAGGAAGAAGAGGACTTTGACCCTGGCTTTTTCGACAACGAAGAGTTGCCAGAGCCTGATGAGTTTCCTGTTCCAAAGCTGCCTGTCCGCCGCCTTTCCACAAGACCTGTCACTTTGAATGAACTTATTGTGGAGCTTAAAAAAGCTGAAAAGACTCTCTCAAGGAAAAATGAAAAAAAGGCACGTCTGGCTGCAGAGATACCTGATGTCCCTGATGCTCCCCTTGCTACCGGAGATGTACTGGGGATCGCCCATGACGAGGCTATCAGTTCGAGGCTGGCTCTTATCTGGGCAAGGCTTGTTGAGCTTTTTATGGAGCAGTCTGTTGTGGAATTTTCTGCCTTAACCCGTTTAAGTGAAGACAGGATCATGGATTATCTTTCCCTTCTTTTTCTTGCTTCAAGCAGGAAAATCTGGCTTTTTCAGAATGAGCTTTTTGGGGAACTGCATATCTATCCGGGGGAAGAATCGGGATTTTCCACAGAAAACAATCCGCCTCTTTTCCATCAGATGAAACAGGACTTAACAGGAGATATTCCGGATCCTGAAGACACCGGGAATCCCGAAGTTCTTTCCTTTAAACCGGAATACATAAATTCTGACTCTTCTGAAGAAACAGGTTAACTTACCTTAAAATATTTTATTCTCTTTCCTGGTTGTGAAATTTATGAGTGAGCTTGAAATTATTGAAGCGGCTCTTTTTGCTGCAGGCAGGGCAGTAAGCCTTGAAAAACTTATGAAAATTACCGGAAAGCCGAAAAAAAATGTTTCTTCGGCAGTTCAGGAGCTGATTGAGGCTTACTCTTCCCGAATGTCAGGTCTTGAAATTCTGGACCTCGGGGACCGTTATGTTATGCAGGTCAAGCCGAAGTATTCCGAACTCATGCGGGAGGTTGCCCCAAAAGAGCTCTCAGCTCCTAAGCTCCGGACTCTGTCCATGATCGCCTATCATCAACCCCTGCTCCAGTCCGATCTTATTGAAATGAGAGGCAGCGGAGCTTATGATCATATAAAAGACCTGATTGAAAGGGGTTTTGTCGAATCTGTGCCCTGCGGAAGAAGCAGACAGCTTTCCACAACCCCGTTATTTGCAGATTATTTCGGGCTCAAGAAGAATGACCCCAAAGCCATAAAAGAGAAAATTATTGAGTTATTAAGGGCGCAGGGCGGACAGAGTGAAATCAACCTCTGGGTTGGGAAAAAGACTATTGCTGTGACTCCAATGTACGAGTCCCTTATGGGTATGTGCGGGATTAAAGACTATTTTGTTGCTAATGCTTATTGCCCTTCGAAAGAGGAGATTTCTCGCCTGCTTGAGGCTGATGTGCTTGTGGTTACAGCCGGCTACCTTGATACCGTAAAACAGCATTGTGATGGCGAGATCCTTGAAGTGCGCTCAACGACTTTTGAAGACCTTATTGAGGCAGTTTCTTTAATTTCCGAAGAACTTTCCGATGAAGTTGACCCCAAAGTTGTGGAAAACAATCTCCGAAAGATCCGGGAGACTCGGGAAAAATATGTATCTTCAGCCCTTCTAATTGAGAGAAAGGTAAAGCCTGCAACTGAAATGGTATCAAGGCTTGTAAACGNNAGGAGCTAAAATTCTGGTACCTACTCATCGCAGCATAGAGGGCGACATGCTTGAAAGAGTCTGCAAGAAATATGATGCTATCCTTGAAGGCTTGAAAAACTTTGAAGACTGAGGCACTTTAAAGCCGATACGGGCTCCTTTATCTCCTTTAATTTTTTTTATTTTACTGGCGCCNNATTTATATAGTATGCAAGGCATTTAACTATAGCTTTATATAGTCGTTAGAGGATATTACTTTTGCTTTATATACTGAGGGTTGACTAATGAGCGAATCTAGCATTAAAATTGAAAACGTGGTCGCATCCACCAAACTTGCCGAAGAGTTTGATTTAACTGTGATCGAGTCCGAGTTCGAAGGAGCAGAATACAACAAACAGAAGTTTCCAGGACTTGTTTATAGGGTTTCGGACCCCAAGGCTGCTTTCCTTGTCTTTACTTCCGGAAAGGTTGTCTGCACAGGAGCAAAAAACGTCAATGATGTGCACACAGTTATCGGCAACATGGCAAAAAAACTGAATAGTATCGGGATCAAGACAATGGAAAACCCGCAAATCACAGTCCAGAATATAGTTGCCTCAGCAGACCTGCACACCATCCTTAACCTCAATGCAATCGCAATTGGGCTTGGGCTTGAGAATATCGAGTACGAACCGGAACAGTTTCCGGGCCTTGTCTACAGGATCGATGAGCCAAAGGTAGTTGTCCTTATCTTCAGTTCCGGAAAGCTGATNNAGGGGCGTAGAAGTAGTCCGTCAGCAGCTTGATAACATGGGGCTTTTATAAAACCCTCAAACCCTTTTGCTATTATATTCCATTTTTATCTGCCTCTTATGCAGAGGGCATGTGGATGAAATACTAAAATAAAAACGGATTCTGCGGTATGCGTAGAGCTCCGGCAAAGGATATGTGTGAAACGTGAATAATGCAGATGTTTGCATCCTTATTCCTACCCTTAACGAAGCTGCAACGATAGGGGAGCTCATTAAAGACTTCAAAAAAGAAGGCTTTTCCAATATCCTGGTTATCGATGGAAACAGCAGGGATGGGACTGCGCAGATTGCAGAAGCGGAAAGAGCACGGGTTGTCCTGCAAACCGGGAAGGGTAAAGGGCAGGCTGTAATCCAGGCTTTTGAAGTTATTGAGAGCCCTTATGTAATAATGGTCGATGGGGACGGTACTTATCTAGCAAAGGAGGCTTTCCTTCTCCTTGAACCTATTATTGAAGGAAAAGCCGAGCATGTTATCGGTAACCGACTGGAAAACTATTCTCCCGGGGCTTTTACAAAACTTAACCTTATAGGAAACCGCCTGATAAATGCACTTTTCGATATTGCTTATGGGGTGCAGCTAAAAGATATCCTCTCCGGGTACCGTGCGTTTACTCTTGAAAGTATCAGGGAGCTGGAACTAAATAAGACAGGCTTTGAAATTGAAACCGAGATTTCTGTGGAATGCATCCTGAAAAAACAGAGAGTTGAAGAAGTCCCGATTACCTACCTCCCCAGAAGCGAAAAGGGAGCAACCAAGCTAAACCCCGTAAAAGACGGAGTGAGAATCGGTTCTACTATTTACAGGCTTGCAAAAGTGCATAATCCTATGTTTTATTTTGGAATTATAGGTTTTTTCTTTATTATTGCAGGCCTGTTTACAGGAACCTTTGTAGTAGTCCAGTGGTTACAGGGAATTACCCGTATTCCACTTACTATTCTCACGACTCTGCTTATTATCTTCGGACTTCAGATGTTCATTTTCGGTATGCTTAGCGACCTTATAGTTACTCTCCACAGGCAAACTGTCAGCCTGATTCAGGAGAAAAATAAGAGAAAATAAAAGTAGCCGGGAATTTCAGATTTTTGGAGACTTTCAGTTCTTTGAGGGCCTTCAATTCTTTGAAGACTTTCAATTCTTTAAAGACTTTCAATTTTTTCTTATAGCCCTTTCAAACCCTACTTGGCGCTTGTTTTTCCTTTTGCCTTTGTCTTATTTTTGTTCTTTATTTCCTATTTTTCTGTCCTTTTTATCTCACTTTTTTACAGGATAATTTCTTATTTGAATCAAGTTTACTTGTTTACAACTCAATTTAACTTTGAAATACCTTTATAAAAAAATTATTTTAATCGCAAGCTTTATATTTTCAGTATCAATTGGCATTCAAGTAAAGTAAAGTTGTTTAAGGTTAAAGTTAGTTTTTTAAATAGTGTTATATATAATTACTTGCCTTTTATGTTCTAACTCACAATCCCTTTACTTACATATGAAATCTTCACGATAATCTGACAGACAAATGAAAGCTTGAGGTATTAAAGATGACAATTGTGGAAGATGCACAAAAAGGAATTATCACCGAAGAGATGAAAATCGTCGCAAAGGATGAAGGACTTGACCCTGAATTCATCCGCCGCGGTATTGCAGCCGGAAGAATCGTTATCCCAACTTCCCCCTACAGACAGGTTAAGATTTGCGGTATCGGCGAAGGTCTCAGGACCAAAGTCAATGCCTCTATCGGCGTATCCTCGGACATTGTTGACCCTGAGATGGAAGTCAAAAAAGCTCAGGCCGCAGAAGCTGCAGGTGCTGACACTCTTATGGAGCTCGGTACAGGTGGAGACTTCCTTGCAATCAGGAAAAAAGTCATTGACAGTATCTCCCTTTCAGTCGGTTCGGTGCCTCTTTACCAGGCTTTCATTGAAGCTGCAAGAAAGTACGGTTCAATTGTGCACATGACAGAAGATGAGCTCTTCAACGCAACCGAAGCCCAGGCAAAGCTCGGAACCAACTTCATGGCAATCCACACCGGTATTAACAACATTACCCTTGACAGGCTTAAAGCCCACGGCAGGTACGGCGGTCTCTGCTCCCGCGGCGGCGCCTTTATGAGCTCCTGGATGCTCCACAACGAAAAGGAAAACCCACTTTTCGCAAACTTTGACTACCTTGTTGAGATCCTCAAAGAGCACGAGGTTGTTCTCTCTACCGGTAACGGAATGCGTGCAGGTGCAGTCCACGACGCAACCGACCGCGCACAGATCCAGGAATTGATCATCAACTCCGAAATGGCTGACAAGGCACACAAGCAGGGCCTGCAGGTCATTGTCGAAGGTCCTGGTCACGTCCCACTTGACCAGATTGCAACCAACGTAAAACTTATGAAGGAAATGAGTGGCCACAAGCCCTTCTATATGCTCGGTCCTCTTGTTACCGACGTCGCTCCAGGCTACGACCACATCGTAACCGCAATCGGTGCATCCGTATCCGCATCATATGGCTGTGACTTCCTCTGCTATGTAACTCCTGCAGAGCACCTTGCACTCCCTAACCTTGAAGATGTCATTACCGGTGTCAAGACCTCAAGGATTGCAGCTCACGTCGGCGACATGATAAAGTACCCTGACAGAGCAAGACAGTGGGACCTTGACATGGGCAGAGCCAGAAGAGAACTCGACTGGGAAAAGATGTACTCCCTTGCAATCGACCCCGAACACGCAAGAGAAGTCAGGAACAGCAGGGCACCTGAAGACACAGACGCATGCACAATGTGCGGCAATTACTGCGCCCTGAAGATCGTCAACCAGAGCTACAACCTTGCAAAATAAGCAGGTGCTGGTTAAATTAAAATGTAAGGCCTTTGGGCTTTACTAACCTTATTTTTTAAATCTATTTTTTGTGATTTCGCTCTTACTCAGGCATTCTTATTTTTTCTTTTTTAATGACTTTTTTCCTCTTTTAGTAGTTTATACACTCCCCTTAGTAGTTTATACATTATACTCGCGTTTTTGCAGTCTCTCTTCCTGACAGTTTAATTTCGGTATATTTTTACGTATGTGTCGTAAGATTATCAAAAGTCGTTTTTTTCTAGTTTATTTAAATATTGGCTAGTTTTCTCAGACAATATCAATTCTCAGAATCTGGAATGCTTCAGATCTATCAGGGGTAAAGGTTTATGAGACTAAAATCGACCAAAGAGCTCATTGCTCCCGGAATACTTAAAGGGCTTATCACTCTTGGAATACTGCTCCTTTTCACAGTTTTTTCTGGTTTTGTAGTTTCTGCAAAGACAAATAATTCTTTTGAAACTGCGAGTGCAGATCAAACATTTGAAGAGCTAAATCCTGACGAGGTTACAACGGAATGGAATGAAACTTATCTCTTCAGTAGCAGAGAAGATGCCTTAAAAGAGCTTGAATCTTTAAAAAAGAGATCCGAGGAAATAAACGAAACCTTCCGTCCTGAATTCGACGATCTGTCGGGACCTGTTTTGCTGGATTATCTGGAAGCTGAAAAGGAATTTTCAAAATCTACCGCAGTTCTGTATATTTACGCATATACTCAGCTCAGTAAAAATGTCAATGATCAATTCTTTGCATCTCTTCTTACAGATTCTCAGGACCTTTTTACTGCATATTCGAAAGCTAACTCATTTACAACTGTAAAACTGACTTCTCTTGATAAAGAGGAATGGGACAGACTGTTTTCTGAAGAGCCCAGGCTTGAATTATATAGACCTTATCTTGAAGCCAGATATATGAGGTTTGCAGAACACAGGGTGATGAATGAATCCCAGGCTACATATCTTGCTGATCTCGAAAATCAACGTATGAAACTGGAGACTGAGGCGCTTTCAGAAATTACAAATAATGTCACAATGGCAGGAAATATAACGCTAGAAAATGGAGAGGAATATTCGGTCAATTCTCAGTCCTATTTTACTCTACTTTCAAAAGATCCTGTTCGGGAAAACAGAAAAAAATGTTATGAGAAAAGGTTTTACCATCTGAAAAATGAATCCGATTCCATGGCATCTCTTTATTCAGAGAAAGCCCGGCTTGATGATCTTTCTGCAAAGGAGTTGAACTACACAGATTATTATGATTACGCTCTCTACAGTGCCTACCTTAACCCTACTCAGATTGATGAGATGAATACTGTTTTCAAAGAGAGAAAAGAAGTATTTGAGAACTATAACGAGTTCAGGAAAAACAAACTCAAAGTTGAAACTCTCAGGCCGTATGACCTGATGTTGCAGTCAACAGACAATGAACCTGGCGAAAACTATACTTATATAGAATCTTTACAGAAGATCCAGAAATCCTATTCTGGAATGGACCCAGTCTTCAATGAGATCTTTTTGAAGACTGTAACTGGTAATTTTATAGATGTATATCCAGACCCTGAGAATGGAAAACAGCCAGGTGGATATTGTTTTGAACTTTGTACCTTGAAATCTCCAGCTCTGATCTTCCTCAATTATAATGGACTTGTGAGGGATCAAAAAACCATTACTCACGAACTCGGACATGGGATTCAATCTTACCTGATGGGTAACTCTGTGGATTATCTCTACTGTTCAGATCAGATCTACGGAGCTGAGATTCCTTCCACTTTTAATGAAGAACTCTTTGTTGATTATGTGGTCGAAAATTCTGATAGAAACGTCGCAATTATGGTACTCTCTGACCAGATAGCGGATTACCAGAACTATTTTACCAGGCAGCCTATGATTGCTGAATTCGAACATAAAGCACATCAGTTGTGCGCTGAAAACAGTGAAGTCAGTGGGGATGACCTCAATGCTATCTGGACAAACGTATCTAAAGAGTACAGGAGTGATTCTGTTGAATATTATATTGAAGATTCCGCTGAATGGGCTTATATTAACCATATTTACTTCACAAACAATTATTATACTTTCAATTATGCGGTTTCGAAGGCAATATCTCTCGCTCTTTTTAAACAGTACAAAGAGGATCCGGAAACCTTTAATGAAAACTACATTGCGTATCTTTCGGCAGGTTCAACAATGCCTCCTGAAGAAAAGCTCAAGAAGTATTTCGGAATTGAAATCAACAGGCAGCTCTTTGAGGATGCCATGGATGTTGTGGAACTGAGGATCCAGCAGCTTGAAGAACTTGACAGCGGAGAAAACGAACCTGAATATGAATCTGCTGTGGAAAGCCTGAACCTTTACTCCGGGTCTTTCTGGAGTGTGCCGTTGCTAAAATAATTAACCGGAAGATTCAATGAAGTGAAAAGTTGGGGCTTTTAAAGACATTTTAAGTGTCTTTTGCCTCAAGCTTTAATCTATACTTTTCCTTCCTTTTTTTGTATTTTTCATAAATTTGCTATGGAGCATTCCAGATTTACACTTCTGAAATTGATTCCGCAATTTTCAGCAATTCTTCTTTTTCCAGGGAAGCGGTAAG
>DUIO01000258.1 GCA_013330315.1 Methanosarcina sp.
GCTACAATAACACAGATAACTGAAGAATCCTCCACGGTCAGGACTTTTTTCTTCGACTGCAGGTTTGAGGATATGGAACCGGGCCAATTTGTGATGGTCTGGGTAAGAGGCGTGGATGAGATTCCTATGGGTCTCTCCAGAAATAATTCAATAACCGTCCAGAAAGTAGGTGAGGCGACTTCAAAGCTCTTTGAGTTAAAAGAAGGGGATTCTTTCGGGCTCAGGGGTCCTTTCGGAAAGGGGTTTACCCTTCCTGCTAAAGGTGAAAAGGTGCTCGTTATCGCTGGCGGAGTCGGAGCTGCTCCACTTTCTCCTTATGCTGAGGCTGCCTTTTCAGCAGGCGCGGAGGTTAGCACGGTTCTTGGGGCAAGAAGTGCAGGTGACCTGCTTTTTGAAGGACGCTTCGAAGCTCTTGGAAAAGTTTATGTGTCTACAGATAACGGCTCTAAAGGGGTTAAAGGGTTTGTGACCGATGTTCTCAAAAACCTTGAAGTCTCGGCTTATGATAGAATTGCAGTCTGTGGGCCTGAAATTATGATGGCTTCGGTTTTCAGGCTTCTTGAAGAAAAGAAAGCTCTGGAGAAATCAGAATTCAGCCTGCACCGCTATTTTAAATGCGGTATAGGGGTCTGCGGGGCATGCTGCATAGACAGTTCGGGGCTCAGGGTGTGCAAGGACGGGCCTGTATTTTCCGGGCTTCAACTTGTCGGTTCGGAACTTGGAAAATATTCACGTGATGCCAGCGGGCGAAGAGTTAAAATTTAAGTTTCGATATATCCTTTAAAAAAATGAAAGAAAGCAGGTAGGAAGCTCCGCGAAAACAGGATAAGGAAGGCAAAGATATGATTGGAAGATTCAGGTCAGGAGATAACGTTTTTTATGGGGAAATCGAAGGTGGGCGTGTTTATCCCAGCGGAGGGACCTCTGCCGGGACTTTTGAACTATCGGAGCTTCGTGTCTTGCCTCCTTCATTCCCTTCTAAAATCGTCTGTGTCGGCCTGAATTATAAAGATCATGCAGAAGAGTTTTCCATGGAAATTCCAAAAACCCCTGTCCTTTTTTTAAAGCCTCCGTCTGCGGTTATAGGGCATGGAGACAAAATTATTTACCCTGCGTCCAGTTCCAGAGTAGACTATGAAGCCGAACTTGCAGTCGTGATCGGAAAGCGCTGCAAAAACATTTCAGCCGAAAAAGCCGAGGATGTCATTGCAGGCTATACCTGCTTTAATGATGTAACTGCACGTGACCTCCAGAGAAAAGACGGACAATGGACAAGGGCAAAGAGTTTTGATACCTTTGCAGCTCTTGGGCCCTATATCGTTTCTACTGAAGAGATTGACATTTCCGATGTGAAGATTACCTGCAGGGTAAACGGGGAGACCAGACAGGCTTCGAGTACTTCAAACCTGATTTTCGATATTCCTTATCTTATTGAATTCATCACCGAGATAATGACCCTGGAAGTAGGAGATGTGATCGCTACCGGTACACCCTCTGGAGTTGGAGAACTTCATAGGGGAGATACCGTGGAAGTTGAGATCCAGGGCATAGGAACACTTAGAAACGAGGTCGTATGATGCTGCTTGAGCATATTGCAACCGAACTGGAACTTACAGAGCGCCACTTGATTGTGCTCAAAAAGGTAATCGAAGAGGGTCCTATAGGAATCCTTAAACTTGCAGAGGTTACCGGGATGCAGAACCATAAAGTGCGTTATTCCCTCCGGGTCCTGGAACAGGCAAACCTTATCAGACCTTCGGCTCAGGGGGCTGTGCCCGGGGAGGCAGCACCCAGGTTCTTACAGGACTTTGAGCGGGAGCTTAGCAAGATCAATGAAAAAGTCTCCCGGATTCGGGAGATTGAAGCGTCCATCCCCAAGTAACTGCTTTAGTTCCTGAAAGCCCTTTCTGAACGTGCTTTTTTGCTATCAGGTCCTTTCTCTGGAGTTTCGGGCTTCGGTGACTTTTTATAATCCTATTTACATGTTTTTCCCGCAATATCGAATTTAACATGTGTTATGGAATTTCCGCTTTTTCCTGGATTTTCCAATATGGTTAGACTTATGTCCCGGATTAACCTATGTTCCGACTAAAGTTACGTTACGGTTAAATTTACGTTGCAGTTAACTTATTTAATATTTTCATCTATTCAGTTAAAATTAATTAAGTTTCTTCCGGAGAAGTTTCTATGACCTTAAGTCCTGAAGATATCAAAATAATTGAAAAATACGCCCTTCAAAACGCCGTAAAATATGGAAAAGCCCCTCAGCCCAAAGCTGTTATGGGTAAAGTTATGGGGGAATGTCCCCAACTAAGGGCCGATCCCGGTGGAGTATCTGTTGCCCTTGAAAACATTGTTTCCGAAATTGCTAAAGGAAGCCCTGAAGTCTGGGAAGTCCGCCTGTCGGAAATAGCTCCCGAGCTTATTGAAGCCCTGAGTGTAAAGAAAGAGCCTGATAAAGGCTTAAAGCCTCTCGACGGAGCAGAAATCGGTAAAGTCGTAATGCGTTTTGCCCCCAACCCGAACGGTCCCGGAACCCTTGGCAGTGCAAGGGGCATGGTAGTCAATTCCGAGTACGTGAAAATGTATAAAGGCAAATTCATCCTGCGCTTTGACGATACCGACCCTGATATAAAGCGCCCCATGCTCGAAGCATATGACTGGTATCTGGACGATTTCAAATGGCTCGGGGTTGTGCCTGACCAGGTTGTTTATGCTTCCGACCATTTTCCTATCTATTACGATTATGCCAGAAAACTTATCGAGATGGGCAAGGCCTATGTATGCTTCTGCAAAGGGGAAGACTTCAAACAGTTAAAGGATGCCAAGAGAGCCTGCCCGCACAGGGATACGGATCCCGAAGAAAACCTCAGGCACTGGGACAAAATGCTTGCCGGAGAATATGAAGACCAGCAGGCTGTACTGCGTATAAAAACAGATATTGAGCATAAAGATCCTGCCCTCAGGGACTGGGGAGCTTTCAGGATCAGAAAAATGTCTCATCCCCGCCCTGAAATAGGGAATAAATACGTTGTCTGGCCCCTCCTTGATTTTGCAGGCGCTATAGAGGACCACGAACTTGGCATGACTCACATTATCCGGGGCAAAGACCTGATAGATAGTGAAAAGCGGCAAACCTATGTTTACAAGTATTTCGGCTGGAAATATCCGAAAACAACCCACTGGGGCAGAGTAAAGATCCATGAATTCGGAAAATTCAGCACAAGTACCCTCCGAAAAGCTATCGAAGCTGGAGAATACAGTGGCTGGGACGATCCTCGTCTGCCAACAATCAGGGCAATCCGGCGTCGCGGGATAAAAGCTGAAGCCCTACGGAAATTCATGATTGAAATGGGAGTCGGGATGACTGATGTGAGCATCAGTATGGAATCCCTTTATGCAGAGAACCGTAAAATCGTAGACCCCATCGCAAACAGGTATTTCTTTGTCTGGGACCCTGTAGAACTTGAAATTGAAGGTATGAAGCCTACAGTCGCAAAAGTTCCACGCCACCCTACAGATCATGCAAGAGGAATGCGTGAAATCCCCATAGAAAATAAGGTTCTTATCTGCGCCGAAGATGTTGAAAAGCTAAATGTAGGTTCCGTGCTCCGCTTAAAGGACCTGTGCAATGTTGAAATTACATCTCTTTCCCCGCTGCAGGTAAAGCGCTCCGAAACCTCCCTCGAAGACCTTAAGAAAGCAAAAGGGAAAATCATTCACTGGGCACCTGTTGACGGAATTTCCGTAAAAGTGCGCGGACCTGAAGGAGACATAGAAGGAATAGGAGAACGCGGGGTTGAAACCGAACTTGATAAGATCGTCCAATTTGAACGCTTTGGCTTCTGCAGAATTGATGCTGTGAGTGGAAAAGAAGTTGTGGCATATTTTGCCCACAAATAACTGTCAATAACTGTCAGGAAGAAATCGGATAACAGGGAAATTAGATAGAACAGGGAAATTAGATAGAAAGGAACTGAATAGTAAAAGAATTGAATAAAATAGTGTTAAATCGGAAAGAGATTGGGAGCAGGAAGCTGTCCAATCTCTTTTTATCACCCTTTTTTCTTTTTATTTCAATTAAGCCTTTCTCTTAAGAAAATAAGCTGCTCCTGCTGCCAGAACTGTAAATCCAATACCGGGTCCGGGAGCTGCATTTTCTTCCGATTCTTCCGGTTCTGCAGTATCATTTCCTTCGTCTGTTTCTCCGGTTTCTTCTGTCTCATTTGCAGGAGTTCCAGTCTCGTTTCCTTCCACACCTCTGGTTTCCATGCCCAGTTCATATGTCCCGGCATCCAGTTTGTTTTCAAGGGCTGTAACACCACTCCGGACTTTCGGGAAGAGCGGGGATTTATCGGTTCCGCCTCCTGCTACCGCATATGAAGCATCACAAATTCCATTGCTGTTTTCATCTGCGCAGGTCTCACTGTAACCAGTTCCCTCAAGGTCTGCCCAGAAATTCCCGCCAATATAGGGTCCCTTGATAAGGTTACTTTTTACTGTGAGTGTACTTTGCCAGGTGTTGTCTGCATTTACGGGGTTGTCTTCTACGTTTTCGGCATTTTTGAAGTAGTTATTAAAGAATATGTTTCTGCTGCTTTCTTCCAGAGAGGTTCCGGGTCCGTAATTATAAGCAATGAGGTTGTCCTGAACTGTATTTGATCCGGAATCTTCGAGCTTTAACCCTATTTCATTCAGAGTTATAATGTTCCCATTTATGTTATTGCTCTCCGCATCCTGCAGGAGAATCCCGTATTCTGCATTCTGTACCCTGTTATTGTTGATGTAACAGCTTTTGGCTCCTTTTAGTAAAATCCCTGCTTTTTCCGAATTTCCCACCCCAAAACCGCTAAAAGTAACCCTTTCAGCAGTTATTTCTACGGTGTTTTCCGCAGGGTCTACTGGCTCTACAATCGTATTTCCAGGATTTCTTGAGTCAGACCAGATTCTTACCTGCTTGTTTATTTTGAGGTTTTCAACATAAGTTCCGGGACTTACAAAAATAGTATCTCCTGCATTTGCAGCGTCTACTGCAGCCTGTATTGTGGTATAGCCTCCTTCTGCTGCAGGGTCAACTTTTAAGTTTGCTGCAGAAGCGGCAGAAGACATAAATACGACTGCCAGAATCAAGGCGGCCAGTATTTTTAATGCCTGTATATCCTTTTCTTTTATATTTTCCATCTTTAGTTCCCCTTTTACTCTTCCACTATTTTATAGTCTATTAATTTCGTTTTATTTTCTTAAAAGCCTCTAACCTCGTCTTTTTCAGATTTTGTCCGTTTTCCTCAAATACGTTTTATTTATTTTTCAGGAATTAGTACTGTTTATTTTTCATAGGTAATTCTTTCAATATTTTGTCAGGAAAAGGATTTTGTCTGAAAAGATATATCTTTGGAATCATAATTTCTAAACAATTATTCTTGAAAAGTAGTATCTGAAATATTAAAATAACGAATTTGTTTTAATCAGGCGACTTTGGCAAACTATCATATAACTGAAATATAACTGAAGCTACAGAATAAAATCTGAAACTCTTAAACCTGAAACTCTTAAACCTGATACCCTTAAAACCTAAAAACCTTATATCTGAATTGTTTTATTATTGTCTCAAATGGAGGCTTAAAATGGATGAGAAAATTGCGCCCCACCTTGAAGAGCTAACCAGGGCGCTTGGAGACCTTGATAATACCGGCATCCGGGCAGAATTTTATAAGCTTCTTGCTTTCCATGTCCCGCCTGAGGTTGCAAAGGAGAGTATACTCCGTAAGTTCGGTGGAAAAAGAAAAATTCTGAAAGTAAAAGACCTTTCAGCTTCCCTTAAGAATTTTGAAATAACAGGAAGAATCCTGGATCTCACAGAAAAACCGCTCCGTCCTCAGGAAGGTGTTCAGGACGGGCCTTCAAAGATGTATACAGGGATTCTTGCAGACGAAACAGGCTCAGTTATGTTTTCTTCGTGGAGAGAGCTGCCCGCATCGGTCGGAGACGCAATCAATATCAAAAATGCCTATACTCGACTCTGGCAAAACAGGATCAGGTTATCTATAGGGGAACAGTCTCTCGTATCTAAAGTTTCTGGTTCATCCCTCCCTCAGCTTTCCGAACTGTTAGAGACTCCCGCAAAGAAACTGATTGATATAGGATCTGCGGATTTTTCCGTAAACACTGTAGCCTGTATACTTCAGCTTTCTCATAGAGAAGTTCCTGTCAGGGGCAGGCAATCAAAGGTGATTTTCGGCGTGCTCGCCGATGAGACCGCCAGATTGCCTTTTACTGCCTGGATCGAACTGCCGGGAATTGATATCGGAAGCATAATCAGG
>DUIO01000240.1 GCA_013330315.1 Methanosarcina sp.
TTCCTTTTCAGAGTTTTTCTGCAAAGCTCCCGAATTCCAGCCTGCCTGAAGATGAAGATTTTGTTCCTTTCTTTTCAATTTCTTTTTTATCAGGATTCTCTGTTTCAACTTCCTTTACAATTTTTTCGATTTCAATTTCCTTTCCTTCAGGTCTATAAGGCATTATATTTGCGAAGAACTCTCCCACCAGGCTTCCCACATCCTTTGGAGTTGCATCAAGAAACTCTTTACTTTCTTCAGGTGGGAAATATCCGAATACTGAAAACTTGCCCAGTTTGCGCACCTGAGAACCCTGGTAGCGGGCATCAAGGAGGATTCTTACCCCAAAATCTTCGGGAGAGCGTACAACCCTTCCCATTGCCTGCCTGACCTTCCTGATAGTTGGCACCTGGACTGCAAATTCCCAGCCCTCTCCGCAGCCGAAAATCGTATCGTAAGCTGCTTCTACGGCTTTTATCCTGTCATTCAGAGCCGGGTATCCCACACCAACAACGATCACGGTCCTGCCGCGGGAATCTCTGAAATCTACCCCTTCGCTCAATGTTCCCCAGAGATAAGTTATGAGCACGGCTTTTCCTCCCTGCTCTCCTATTTTGAAAAAATCTTTTCTGATTTCCTGGGCTGAAACTCCTACCTCGTCAAGAAAAATCGGAATGGAGAGTTCGGGCTCAAGGAGCTTTGTATAGCGAAGCGCTTCGGCGTAACTCTGGAAGTAAATGATTACATTCCCGGGGGAGGCAGCAGTAGCAGCAAGAAGTGCCTCTCTCAGACCTTCGAGGGTTTCAGGGCTGTCCCTGTTTTTTGCAAAGAGCGGGGGGACTGAAACTGCAAGAGTAAGCCTTCTTTCCTTCGGGAAAGTGGTCCCATAGGTAATTTCTTCCACCTCCCTCGTAATGCCCAGCGTGGATTTAACCATCTCAAAAGGCCTGAGGGTGGCTGACATCAGTACTGAAGAATAAACGGAATCAAGCAAAGGCTGAGTCACATTTTTAGGGATACAGGTGAAAAGTTCAAGCCTGCCGACTACCCTGTCGCTCTTGAAATCCCTGCGCATATTCAGGATAGGGTAATAATTTTGCCTGTCCGAAAGCACAAGATAAGAAGAAAGAAAGTCTGCAACATAACGGATCTGAGATCGCTTGGGAACAGAGAGAAGCCCCTTTTTGTAGTTTTCAGCATAAATCTCTTCCAGCCTGCCTCCGAATTCCCCTATTTCCCTCAATCGAGTCAGAACTTTTTCTTCATCTCCAAAACCTTCTTTTTTTGCATCCCGCAGGAAGCGAGCTTTCAGGATATCAAGGCGCTCATAAGGGTCACTGATCTGGATATCCTGCCAGTGCTTTCCAAGCCTGTTTCTCTCCCCGAACTTCAGTTTTGAGTCATATGTTTCCCTTATTGCACCAAGGAGACAGGAAAAGAGCCTCTTGGCATAGAGCCTGGATGCATAGTCCTGATCAAGTGGAATCCCTGTACCAGTCCCTGAGCCCCCCCCGAAAACAGGCGAGTTTTCAGGGTCGGGAATTTCTCCAACTTCGGAAAGCGCTTTTTCAATAGTCAGCTCTGAAAGCATTATAGAGGAGTGGGAACGGGCTGAAGCCTCGATGTTATGAGCCTCATCAAAGATGAGAATAATATCTTCCGGGTCTTTCTCAAGCCATTTAAGGAGAGTTGTGAAAATATCAGCATTTAGCACATGATGGAAATTGCAGATAAGAAGTTCCGTATTTTTGAGTTCCTTTTTAAGCAGCTCATACCCGCACATGCCCCTGTCTTCTGCATATTCCATTATTTCCTCAGGGCTTCTTACATCAGAAAAAAGCCAGGAAGAAAACTCACTTCCTTCAAACCTGAGGACTTCATAAAGTCTGGGACAGCAGTGGCTCCGCAATGATTGAGCCTTTTTTCTGGCTTCTTCAAGTTCCTTTTCAAGCTCGTTTCGGAGAGCGTAGAGAGCGGGGTCTTTTGTTTTTTTATGCTTCTCATAGGCGTCTTTAAGCTCTTTTTCCTTCGAAGAGACTTCCCTTTCAAAATCAAGGAGATCATAAGTGTTTTCCCCTTTGAGCCGGCACTCTTCATAGTCAAGGTTATCAGGGCACATTGAGGTTTTGCCTTTAAAAACAATTGTTTTTATACTGTTGTCTCTGTTTATGTCCCTTGCTTCATGTATGAACTGGACCATCTGCTGATGGACGTTCGTAACTATGATTACTACCTTATTGAGCTTCTTCCCTACATGCAGTGCAGGAGCAAGTGCGCTCAGAGTCTTGCCTGTACCACATGCCCCTTCGAAGAGCACTATTTTCTCACTCAGGAGGGCGGAATTGATTTTCTCCATAGCCTCTGCCTGATTTGGGTAGCAGCTTTTTTTTGTGAAATATCGCATGTATCCTTTATTTTGTATCATATGTCCAATCCTGAGATTTCTCCGGTTTCCAGAGCCCTGAAAAGTTTATTATTTTTGTATGAATTTTATACGAGTTTTATATGAGTTTTATATGAGTTTTATAGATTTATTTGAGATATCGGCGCATACACAGCATTATTAAGTGGATATCGAATATAATCAAGAGTTATTATTAAGAATTAAAGTATCGTAATTAACTTTCCTGTGACAGTCAATAAATATTTTGAAATCCATTTATATAAATAACCTTAATGTTTTTAAAAGATACCTTGTTTTCAGAATAATGTATACTGCTCACAGGAAGCTGGATAAAAATGAATTCCTGATATATATCAGCCTGGAAGCAGAGGATTTATTTTTACCTGTTGAGTGAGATTCCATGAATGGGGGTGCCATTAAAGTTAGGGAATCTGAAAATTCCGGTATAAAACTCTTAGGGCGATAAGACTATATTCAATTAACTATTCTTGTAATTTTTACACCTCATATAAAATAATTAAATTAAAATGAATTTACTATAGATAGATCTGAAGAAATCAATCGGAATTAATATTATAATGCAGTTAGAGGAAAATAGAGGATGGACGAAAGAAGCCGGATGCTTGCGGACGAAAAAATCGGCAAACTCCTTTTTAAACTTTCAGTACCCGCGACCATAGGAATGCTGGTGCAGGCTTTCTACAATCTTGTAGATACTATATTTGTGGGCAGGGCTTATGGAGCCGAGAGCATTCAGGCAATCGGAGGAATTGCAGTTGCGTTCCCAATCCAGATGATAGGAATGGCCATAAGCCTTGCTATTGGAATAGGAGGCGCGTCCATAATCTCCCGTCGGCTCGGCGAAAGAGAACTGGAAAAAGCAGAAAAAACTTTTGCAAACCTGATCTTCCTCTCACTGTTTTCAAGCCTTACGATGACCGTAGCAGGGCTTGCATATATAATACCGCTCCTGAAAACATTCGGGGCAACCGATACTATTCTCCCCTATGCCCTTGAATATCTGGAAGTAATTCTTTACGGCACTGTTCTGTTTTCCCTTGCAATGGTTTCAAATGCTGTCATCCGCTCCGAAGGAAATGCAAAAGTTGCCATGAATTCCATGCTCATCTCAGGCGGCCTGAATGTTATACTTGATCCGATCTTTATTTTTAGCTTCGGAATGGGAATAAAGGGAGCTGCCATTGCAACTGTTCTTGCGCAGGCCATAGGGGTGCTTTATGTTATCCGCTACTTCCTCAGCGGAAAAAGTATACTTGGATTCCATTTTGGTGCCCTTAGACCGGACAGAAATATCATAACCGAAGTCTTTGCCATAGGAATGTCCCCATTTACCAGAAACGTTTCAGGGAGTTTCATGGTTATAATCCTCAACAATCTGCTTGCTTTCTACGGAGGGGATCTCGCAATTGCCGTATTTGGGATAATTAACAGGCTCATGATGTTTACACTTATGCCCATGTTCGGAATTATCCAGGGGCTTCAGCCTATAGTGGGTTTCAATTACGGAGCAAAAAACTTTGGACGAGTCAGGGATACCATAAAGCTTGCCATCCTTGCTACAACATGCATGTCTATTGCAGGCTTCCTGATATTGTACCTGTTTCCGGAACAGCTTTTTGGAATTTTCAGCAGCGACCTTCAACTAATAACGGAAGGAAAGAGTGCCGTAAGAGTGATTGTACTTGCGACCCCGCTTGTGGGCTTTCAGGTAGTAGGGGCAGCTTTTTACCAGGCCCTTGGTAAAGCAAAACCTTCTCTATTCCTTTCCATGTGCAGGCAGATGCTTTTTCTGATCCCTCTCGTGATTATTCTGCCAAAATACCTGAACCTTTCAGGCGTCTGGGCAGCCTTCCCGCTTGCAGATGCTCTGGCTTTTACAGTTACTGTGTTTATGGTTATCCGGGAGTTCAGACTGCTTGCTGAAAAAGGAGAAAATATGAAAAACGACCCTGCTTCAGGAAACTTATCTGCTCGTGGGAATTGACAGCTCCTAAAAAATACTGAAAAGAAATAGTTATTGTAAAGCGAACTCATCCGCAGTTTTTAACTCTTCATTATTGCCAAAAACGCACTCTCTTTCAAGGTATTTGCTCCCCCATTCGCAAAGTGCGTCCAGAACGGGTAGTACGGTTTTTCCAAATTCTGTCAGGGAGTATTCGACCCTGGGAGGAATCTCAGGAAAGATCTCTGTGAAGACAAGACCCGCGTCTTCAAGTTCCCTAAGCTGTTTTGTGAGCATTTTGGGAGAAATCCCCTGCATGTTTTGTTGAAGCCCTGAAAATCTCAATTTATTTGCTTTTAACTGCCAGAGAATAAGAGGTTTCCATTTACCGCCAATTACATCCAGAGTAGCTTCAACAGGGCAATGATAGTGTTTATTATTTTTTATTTCACGTATCATAAGCTTTCATTGTATCCTTTATGTTAGTAAGTATCCGGATTGTATGTATAGTATATAAGTATAGTTGCTGTAAATTAAATATCGATAAATGTACAGTTACTGAAAGAAAAGTTTCTATTTTGCTAAAAGAAGCTCAAATAATCAGATAAAGGGTGTAAAAATGAAAGTTATAGGTATTGTTGGAAGTCCCCGAACGAATGGAAACACAAACGTCCTTGTGCAGCAGGTCCTCGAAGGTGCAGCAGAGACAGGTGCTGAAACACGGACATTTTTCCTCAACGAGATGAACTACAAAGGCTGTCAGGGATGCAACTACTGCAAAGCCAATGATAGCTGCAAGCTTGAAGATGACCTTACGGAACTATTCGATGAGCTTGCATCAGCTGACGGGGTTGTTTTCGGTTCTCCGATTTACTTTGGTCAGTTTACAGGCCAGATGCGGCTCTTCCTTGACCGTTGCTATTCCCTTATAAATGCAGACTTCTCTCCCCGCCTTCCTGCAGGGAAAAAGGCTGTAATTATAGGAACTCAAGGAGCACCTGATGCTGCAGCTTTCAAAGGAGTCTTTGCAGAATTCGGAGGACAGATCTCTAACTTTATGTGTATGGATGTAAAGGATACGATTGTAGGAGTCGGGTACCATGCACCCGGAGAAGTAAAGGGTGATTCCGAACTTATGGAAAGAGCGAAAAATACAGGCATTAACCTCTTTAATTAAGAAAAATAAAATCCGGAAAGTAAACAAATAAAAGAAAAAAGTCGGGCGAGTTAAGTTATCAGGGTTTTTCTCGCCCGAATCTTTCAAGACTAAATAAGGGGGAGTCTGAATATGGAAACTTTTGAAGCGATCCACACTCGCCGAAGTATTCGAAAGTATACTGACAGGCCAGTTCCAGAGGAGCTTATTAACGAATTGCTCAGGGCTGCAATGAGTGCGCCATCTGCGGTTAACGCCCAGCCCTGGGTCTTCATTGTGATTGATGACAGGAAAATTCTGGACGAAATTCCCACATTCAGCCCATATGCCGGCATGTGCAGGGGAGCACCTGTCGCAATCCTGATTTGCGGGGACACTGCCCTTGAAAAAGCACCGGGTTACTGGGTGCAGGACTGCTCGGCAGCCATTCAGAACCTCTTGCTCGCAGCTCATGATGCAGGGTTAGGAGCAGTCTGGACAGGAATTTATCCCGTGACAGACAGGGTTAAAGGCTTCCGGAAAACTTTTGGGTTGCCTGATCATGTATTTCCTGTAGGGCTTGTACCTGTAGGCTATCCCGCCGAGAAACCCGAACCACAGGACAGATACAGGGAAGATAAAATTTACTATAACAAATACGGCCAGAAGAAAAAGTGAGGCTGTAAGAATAGGCTGTAATACGGACAGAGTTAAGAAATGGCGAAATCGAGATTAACGGCAGGCTGGTGAGATATTGACGATAAGAGTTGTTGCAAAAAATCAGGTTAGACCTGAAAAAACTCAGGAATTTATGAATTTGTGTAAAAACCTTATTGAAGAGACATTAAAAGAAGAAGGCTGTATAGAATACGGAGTGTATCAGGAATTGGAGAACCCCGAAACCCTGACAATGTTAGAAGAATGGAAAGACGAAAGTAGTCTGGATCAACACATAAACTCCAGGCATTTTAAAGAAATATTTCCTTTGCTTTCAAAATGCCTTGAGAAAGAAACTGAAATCAATATTTACAGGAAAAAACTGTAATTTATTTCTATTAACTATTAATTATTTCTATTAACTATTAATTATTACTGCTTATTCGGAAGAGCAGTACCTTACACAGGGAAAAACTGATATCAAAAAAACGGGACCTTTGCTTCTTACCATGCCTGATAACAGCTACTGGACTATAGGGGACTATGCAGAGAAGCCTGGGAGGTCGGGAAAAGCCTGAAAGAGCACCGATGAAAATAATAGAGAGTAGAGACGGCCCACTGAGGAGGAGAATAAAGAAATGAAAGTCATTGCATTTAATGGAAGCCCGCGAAAAGAAGGAAATACGGCTTCCCTGATAAAGCATGTCCTGGCAGAGCTTGAGAAAGAAGGGATAGAGACTGAAATCGTGCAGGTAGGAGGAAAAAGTGTACACGGCTGTATTGCCTGCTCAAAGTGCTTTGAAAATAGAGACAGGCGGTGTGTAATTGACAAAGATATCGTCAATGAGTGCATTGAAAAAATGCTCGAAGCCGACGGTATCATCCTTGCGTCTCCTACGTATTTTGCAGACCTGACACCTGAACTTAAAGCCCTTATTGACAGGGCTGGCTTTGTTGCGAAAGCCAACAGCGAAATGTTCAGGTATAAAGTAGGGGCAGCTGTTGTTGCTGTAAGAAGAGCCGGTTCAATTCATGTCTTTGATTCTATCAACCATTTCTTTACGATTTCCCAGATGATAATTCCCGGATCAAGCTACTGGAATATGGGAATGGGGCTTGCTGAAGGAGATGTTGAAAAAGACGATGAGGGTATTAGGACCATGCAAATTCTGGGGCAAAACATGGCATGGCTTTTGAAAAAGCTCCATTCGTGACCTAATCGGGGAATGCAACCTTACTTATTTATTCAAGGAAACGAATTTCATGGTAGAATAAGGGGGAATAGAATGAAAGTCCTTTACATCTTTGCACATCCTGAGCCGAAGTCATTTAACGCTTCCATGAAAGATACAGCCCTCGCTGCCCTGAAGGAGAAAGGGCATGAGGTAAAGCTTTCGGACCTTTATGCAATGCAGTTTAACCCTGTTTTGAAAGCTTCGGACTTTCCTGAGAGGAAAAACCCGGACTTTTTTAATCCTTTCCTCGAAGCTATCAAAGCCTCAAAAACAGGGGCTTTTTCATCCGATATTAAAGAGGAAATGGATAAAGTAAAATGGGCTGACCTGCTAATCTTCCAGTTCCCTATTTACTTTACAGCCATGCCTGCAATTATGAAAGGCTGGATAGACCGTGTACTGGCTCCGGGATTTGGTTTTAATCCTGTTACTAACAGTGCCTATGAAACCGGGCTCTTCAAAGGAAAGTCTGCAATGCTTGCCTTTACGACCGGTGCTCCGAAAGAAATGTACTCCGAAGGAGGGGCACACGGGGATATTCATAAACATCTTGAGTCAATAACTCATTGTGTCTTTGAGTATATGGGAATGAAGGTGCTGCCTTCTTTTATGATTTATGAGGCTAGCGCTATGACAAAAGAAAGGGGAGACGAAGAGCTGAAAAGATACGAAAAGAGAATATATGAGCTTTAAATAGAAAAGAAAACGCTTTTTTACTTTATTTTTAGATTTAGGGACTCAAAATTGCCCTGGATCTTACTACATTTTTTTATATAATGTTTATGTACGTATTTTCACAAAAAGCTTTATTAACCGTTATGTATGTTCAGACATATCTGTTAAATTACACCTGAAGGCTGTTAAACTACACCTTAAGAGGCTCCTGAATGAAAAAGGTCTGCACATTCATAATTATCATAATGCTGGCAATATTTCTGGCTGGCTCGGGATGTACTGAAAAAAAATCTCCTGTACCCTCTACATCTTCTACACTCGGTTCTGGAAATTCGGAAGAAAGGTTTGAAGGAAAGAAGCTCACTGTCTGTGCCGGAGCAGGGCTGATAAAACCCATAAATGAATTAGTTGAGAATTTTGAAAAAGAAACAGGAGCGGATATCCAGGTTCACTACGGAGGAAGTGCAGAAATTTTCGGATTTTTGACCTCAAAAGATTGCGATATATTCATTCCAGGGGACTACTACTACACAGAACAGGCTATGGTCAGGAACTACGTTTTCAATGAAAGTGTAAAGAACCTGACCCTGCACGTCCCCGTTATCGCAGTCCCTGCCGGAAATCCCGGGAACATAAGTGAGCTTGAAGACCTTGCAAAACCCGGAGTAAAACTGGCCCTTGGAGACCCTAAGGGGCCTGCAATAGGTAAAGTCTCTGAAGCAATCTGTTCACAGGCAGGTACCCTTCCAGAAATTGAGAATAATACAATTGTGAAAACCGCAACCGTAAATCAGCTTCTTATCTATGTCGCATCCGGAGAAGTGGATGGGGCAATCATCTGGGAAGATATGGCAAGCTGGGGTGAAGCCAGCGGAAGACTTGAAATTATCCCTATTCCTGAAGAACAAAACAAAATAAAAACCATACCCACGGCAGTTTCTGTGTACACCGAAGATCCAGAACTGGCAGAGGCTTTTAATACTTACATTGCAGGAGAAAAAGCAGAGGATACCTGGAAAAAGTGGGGCTTCAAACCATGCAACCCTTAAAGAAATACCCGGGTATTAAGCATTCCTGGTTCAGGAACCTCACTGTAGGGATCGCCTGCACCTTCACTTTTTTACTCTTCATAACTGTAGGGACTCTTCTCTTCGTCCTCAGACCTTCGGAACTTATTTCAGCCCTGTTTTCAAAAGAGATGCTTTATTCCATGAAACTTTCCATACTAACATCTTCAGCCTCAACATTTTCCGTAATGTGCTGTTCGATCCCGACAGCTTACGCCCTTTCACGTTTTTCTTTTCCGGGAAAAAGTTTCATAAAAACAGTACTCGGGCTTCCTATGGCTTTTCCGGAACTGGTAATGGGCCTCGCGCTTCTCCTCTTATTCGGGCAGGGCTTCCTGGGACCCACGCTCGAATCTATAGGGATAAAAGTGGCATTCAGCAAGCTAGGGATAATAATTGCCCAGTTTTTTGTTGCCTTCCCCTATGCTGTCAGGGTCATTTATTCCACTTTTGAGGATATAAACCCGAGATACGAACATGTATCAAGGAGTTTCGGGTATGGGGAATTTGAGACATTCAGGCACGTAACCCTTCCAATGGCAAGAAGCGGNNTCTTACGGAAACCTGGAAATGGCAATCACTAGCGGGATTTTGCTTATGGGCATTGCTTTTCTTGCAATCCTCAGCTTCGAGAGATTCGAAGGGGGCAGGCTGTGAGTTTTCTTGAGATAAGCGGCCTCTATGTTGACGTTGGAGGTTTTGAACTTAGCGGGATAGGAGTCAAGGCTGAAAAAGGCGATTACCTGGCGCTGATAGGCCCCACAGGCAGCGGAAAATCCCTGCTCCTTGAAACAATAATAGGGTTTTACACGCCTGAAAAAGGCAGAATTATTCTGGAAGGCAGAGATATCACGGACCTTCCTCCCGATATGAGGCAGATAAGCATAGTGTACCAGGACCACATGCTTTTTCCCCATATGGATGTTTTTGAGAACATAGCATATGCCCTCAGGAAAAAACTGAGGGACAAAAAACAAATTGAAGCTGAAGTAAAGCAGATTGCCGGAGTTCTCGGGATAGATGAGCTTCTGTATAGAAAACCAGGTACTCTGAGCGGGGGAGAAAAACAAAGGGCAGCCCTTGCAAGAAGTCTCGTAGTCAGACCAAAACTGCTCCTGCTGGATGAACCCTTCAGCGCCCTTGATGCAAGAACAAAAGAAAGGCTAAGGGAAATGTTGAAAAAAGCCATCATCGGGTACAGTACCACTGTTTTACATGTTACCCATGATTTTGAAGACGTCTGGGCTCTCGCAAATCACGTGGTTGTGATAAGAAAAGGTGAGGTTATGCAGGCAGGAGATCCGGAATCCGTGTTCCGAAGACCTTCCCCGGACTTCGTGGCTGAGTTTTTGGGTACTAATATGCTGAAAGGAAAGGTAAAGGCTCTCGAAGGAAAACTAACAGTTGTCGAAACCGAAAGCCTGGAAATCTATTCTTCAGACCCTGCTGTGCCCGGAGAAGAAGTCGCAGTTTCTATCCGTCCTGAAGAGATTATCCTCGCCAGGGGAGCTGTAGAAAGTTCTGCCAGAAACATTTTGAAGGGAAAAGTTTCAGGAATTTTCAAAAAGGAACATACTGTCATGGCTGAAGTCCAAATAGGGGATGCAGAAATTAAAGCCGTGGTCACACCGACTTCATGTGAAATGCTAGATCTCCAACAAGGCAAGGAAATTTATGCTGTGTTCAAAGCTTCAAATACCCGGATAATAAGATAAACTCATAGAAAAAACACACTCGTAAAGAAGGTAAAGTCAAAGACAATTTGGTACGAAAAACCGGCAGCATAGGAATGAAAACATAAAATATGGAATTTGTGAAGGAACTTTTGAGGTACAAAATGATAGACCTTTTTGACCTATACTTTTACGAAGACTGCCCTTATCAGGACGAAAGCGCAGAACTGCTCAGGCTTAAAGGAAAGGGAAAAATGAAGATTATTTCAAGAGAAAACGGGACCTGTGCCTGCGCCGGCGACCTGGCGGAATATTATGAAAGAAAAGGCCTGAAAACCCTTAATTACCTCGGAGACGGGGAGACCTTCAAGCCCGATGATACAATTATCGAAGTAGAAGGAGACATCAAACTCCTGTTCAGGTTCTGGAGGGTCTCACAGACTTTTCTCACACTCATGTGCGCTATTGCCACAAAAACAGCCACTTTTGTAAGTGAAGGAAGAAAGTCAAATTCTGGCCTTATTATTGCAACAAGCCGGAAGACTCACCCCGGATNNGGGAAAACTCAGGGCTATGAAAAAGATAGAAATTGAACCCAGGTCAAGGGAAGAGGCATTCAAATACGCTGAGATGGCAGATATTATGCTCCTTGACCATCTTTCTCCGGGAGAACTGCGGGAACTGGGGCCCATGTTAAAGAAACTCAACCCTAAACTTGAACTCGCAGCAGGCGGAATAGAGGCAAAAAAGATCCCTGAATACGCTCCTTTTGTCGATATTATCGTCATAAGCGCCCCCTATTACGCAAATCCCCTTGACTTTACAACAAAGATTGAGAGATTCTAAGGAGACGCTGTAAGTTAACAAATAAAAGGTGGATGCATGTCAGAAAGCAAAGGCTTAAAGGAAACCGGGAAAAAAGAAAAAACTGAAATCCTTCCCGCTCTGGTAAATGAGCTCAAAAAAGACCTGGGACCTGCTCTTGAAGAAATCGAAGTAAAGGATTTAAGAATAGGACTCGCTTATACAGGAGTCCTGCTTTCCGAAAATTACGGTGGCGTTGCCTGCACTCCTCTATATGAGTTTTCCTGCTGCCCTTCTTTGGGTTTTACAGATACCCTGAGAGGTAAAACTGCAGATGAAGCGCTTGGACTTGCACTGTCAGAAAATCCGCTTGAGGCAGCTGTAGGAATTGCAACTGCAAATGCACTCTCCCATACGCTCAGCGTCCTTGAGCCTGAAAATTTTCCCGTTTCAAAAATAGACATACTTGACCTTATAAAACCTGAAGATAGGGTTGCAATGGTAGGCTATTTCAGCCCTCTTGTCCCGAGAATCCTCAAAATAACCGATAAACTCACAGTCCTTGAAAAGCGTGAAATCGAAACTCCTCAGACAAGGACCCTGCCTTCGGAAAAAGCAAAAGAAATCCTCCCCGAATCGGATGTGATTATCCTCAGTGCAAGCACTCTCGCCAACAGGACCTTTGATGGACTTCTTTCCCTCCGAGGAGCAGCAAGGGAAGTTGTCCTGCTCGGCCCAAGTGCACCTCTCTACCCGATACCATTTTTCGAAAGAGGTATTACTGCAATAATGGGTACCCGAATTATTGACCCTTTGACAATGCTTACTGTGGTAAGCGAGGCAGGGGGAACAAAAAAATTGCACCAGTACTGCGGACAGAAAATAGCTTTTAAAAGGGAAGCTTAATTTCCAGAAGGTTAGTCTCAAATCTCATTCTTTTTCTTTAAATTCCGTCTTTTGAACAGGGAATCAGGTTTTCAACAAAGAAATCATTTTAGGGAATTGAAATTAGTTTTAATAACTCATTAGGTCCTTCTTTTTATTAAATAGACAATAAAAATACATTTAAGCTAAAAATAAGGATTATAAGCCTGCAAATAATAAGGTATTGAATGATAGATTTTAAATATGAACTATTAAATAATAAATTACTAATATAAATTGGCAAATAATGAACGGATGAACAATAAAGTTTTATTAATGAATGAGTAAAAAAAGTCCTGCTATTATTATAGGGGAGAATAGAAAAAAACAACATGTGGTATGTATAAAATATTTCGGGGGGAATATAAAAATATGTCCAGAGAGAAAGATTTCTGGGTAGAGTTTTTTGCAGACAGGAGAAATGGTGGTCATAGATCTTCGGCGGAAGAGTTTATTTCCAGTGAAGCTAAAGAAAAATTATTTCATCTGGACGGAGGCAAAACACTTCTTGATTTTGGGTGTGGTGCAGGAGAGCTCCTGGTTTACTACTCCCCGGAATACGAAAAGATGGTAGGAGTTGATTTTTCCGCATCCATGCTTGAAGAGGCAAGCAAAAGAATAATGGAAAGAAAATGTGGGAATATATCGTTAATTCAGGCTGATGACAAAACCGTCTGGGAAAAACTTGATTCTTCCTTTGATCGAATAACCGCAGCCGGAGTTATTCAATATTTGACATACCAGGAAATTGATAATTTTATCCTTAATTCATCAAATTATCTGAATAAAGATGGAAAAATAGTACTATTTGACATACTGGACCCGCGCTTATATCCTTTGTGGAAAATAGGGCTTTTCTCACAGGACACTGGGTTCCTTAACATTTTACGCAAAGCAGGATTTGAGTTCAAAAACATGATATCAGCGAGAGCAAAAAATCGTCCTGTAAATATTCTCGGGTACTCCCACAGTCCCGATAAACTTAAAAAAATTGTAAACAAACATGACTTTGAAATGACCTGTGTGCAATCAATGTATTATGAGTACAAATTTCATGCAATAATATCCCGACCAGACAGCTAATAATTATCGCAATCGAATTAATAGCTCAGAACACTGAGAAGAAGTTACTTTAACAGCTGGAGAAATCCTTCCTATGTCTGGTGGCCGCCCTCAACGAAAGTATCCTCACCAGCAAGATCTTCGATGAGCTCTTTTCTTTTCGAGGAGCAGCAAAAGAAGTAGTTCTGCTCGGTCCAGGAACGCCTTTTTACCCTGTCCCGTTCTTCAGTAGAGAGATCACTGCAATAATGGGAACCCGAATTTTTGACCCTTTGACAATGCTTACGGTGGTAAGCGAGGCAGGGGGAACAAAAAAACTGCACCAGATTGCGGAGAAAAGATAGCGGTCAGAAAATGCTAATAAAAAAAATAAATCTGTTTGAGATCAGAAAAAGGGCAGGATCGATATAATAATGAAAATATCAATTTTATACATTTATATTATGAACGCTTAACAATAAAAAGTGATAAAAGTCCCAAGATGGATATTACCGACGTGAAACCAGGCATTTGATTGGTTGTCTTATTACCGGCAATCTGTTCTTCATTACCTGATAAGCTAACGTTATTAGCTTCATTCACATCTGGAACATCATTTGCTGGTAAAAGTTCTTCGCATTCTACTGGCGTTTCTCCCCATTCAAAAACCACTGGCGGTTCACTTACACCTTCCTGGTCACAGTGACTTTCAATTTTGAGATAGATTTCATTAATTATAGAGTCGTTAACGCTTTCGGAGGAGTTTTTATCAAATTCCACAAATATATATCCCCTATAGTCATAACCAAAACTAATCATTGGCCCGCCATATGATTTCATGTAGGGAAGAAGTTCGTTTCTGAAACTATGAATACAATCTCCTGCTGTCTCTGCCCATTCCACTTTTTCACCAGAATCTGTAATTACAGGCATTATTCCCCTAGTGGCTATGAACCCGGGCTCATATTTAATTTCTTCAAAAATCTGAGGACCATAATCAGGCAATGGTAGATCATCCTCGTCCTGTGCCCACATAAAAACTACAGGAATATTACTTATTCCCTCCTGCTCTTCACAATAACCCTCAATTTTCTGATACATAGCTTCAATTCTTGAGTCATTTACTTCTTCTTTATAGGCAGAGCCCAGTTCGATTATTATTACATGACCAGCGGCAACGCTTTTTATAGACGTATCAAATTCGGAATATGAAGGTCCTATTCGGTTAAGATTTAGCCAGCAATCTACAATTGAATTTTCCCACTCCTGATCAACTGCATCTGGTACGGTTCCTCTATATGCTATGAAAGACGGATCATTTTCAAATTCCTTAATGGATTCAGAGATTTTATTAGATTCGGGATCGTGAGATCCATTATCATTAGCACTTGCAAAACCACATAGAAAAATAGAAACAGTAATTATAAGCATCAGCCATTTGCCAATATTCCTTCTTTTAAGCATTTAGATCAGACCTTATCATACATAATAAGACATAATAAGATATTATCAGACATAATCAGGCATTTTAGGAATCTCATTGTATATTAAGCTCGACTGGCGCGATTTACTTACATAAGAAGGTGGCAAAATATTAAACACTATTTAAATTTTCATAGGTATTATATTTATGTGCTTAAAAAGGGAATATAAGTTGACCTGAGAAGTTGCAAACAACACCTGTTATCTGCAACTCC
>DUIO01000067.1 GCA_013330315.1 Methanosarcina sp.
TGAGCCAGTGCTGAGGCTCATCAGGATTTCTGCAGGACGGGTAATGAGCAGTACTCCAAAAACTGAGAGGAGAAGAGGTAAAAGACTTTTGCTACTGTTTTTTTCCCCGAGAATTGCAGGAGCAAGCAGATTGACATATACAGGAGCCGTATAAAGGAGAAGTACGGCAACGGAAATTCCGCTATACCTTATAGCCGAAAAATAGCATACGCCTGTTACCGCATTCAGGAAACCCAAAAGCAAAAGATATTTTCTGTTCCTTCCGGGTCTGAGCTGTTCCAGGCTTCCGCTAAACAGCATGTAAAAAAAAATCAGGCATAAGCCGAAAAATAGCCTGCAAAATAAAACTGATCCCACGGACATATCCTGAACCCTGTCCAGAAAAACTCCAATGGTACCGAAAATAATGCTGCCCGTTATAACCTCCGAATAAGGTGTGAAAGAGTCTCCCTGAACTGGCACATCTGAGAGATAAAAGACTGTGAATATATATTTTTTTGGGAAAGGCAGCAGGATATAAGAGTCGATATCAGGAACCNNGGCAGATATCAGGAACCCAATAAAAATTTGAATTAAAACTGAGACCGGAACATAAAAAACAGGAAATGGAAAGCTTATTTCAAGAAATGAATATCAAGAATTGAATTCTTAATAGAACAATAACTGAGAAAAATGGTAGATGAAAAAAATAGTAGATGAAAAAAAAGAACTGGAAAAAGAAAGGGAATTCATTTTCCCTGTGGTCTCAGGAGTTCTCTCTTCCAGAAAGGCACTTTTTTACTTGCAATCAACTTCTCCCCGAAGATTAACTTTCTCAGGAAAACAGAGTTATCCAGGCTTACTACAACTGCTGCTGCAAGAATAAAGAAGCATCCTATAAGCATTCCACTGTGTACCGGGTTTCCCAGGACCGTGTAATCGAAAAAGATGCAGGAGACCGGCTCAAGCAGGGTCAGGATGCTGCCTGTAATGGCGCTCACGCCTGCAACCCCTCTTATATAAAATACTGCACCTACGCCGGTAATAAGGACGCCGAACAGCATAAGGGTATAGAGGTTTTTAATGAGCACGTCTGCTGGCACGGATACTGCGAAAGGAGACAGGAAGACCAGACTGATCACACTCTGCCAGACCAGTTGGGTAAGGCCATTATACTCGTCTCTGAGGTACCGGACAGATATTATGACACCGCTGCTGAAAAGGCCGCCTACGAGCCCGAAAACTATACCTTTCAGGTAGTCACTTCCAAATGCAAGCTGTTCAAAGCCGCCTTCAGGCCTTGTCACATAGAAGACGCCTATCAGGCCCAGGAAAAGGGCAAAGATAGTCTTTTCCGTGTTCTTTTCTCCGAGAAGGATGGGTGCCAGAAAGGTAAGGTATATGGGGTCAGTATAAAGCAAGAGGATAGCAGAAGAAGCTCCCAGGTATCTAATTGCAGTATAGTAAGAAAACATCTGCGAAACGTATAGAATACCCAGGAGAAGCAGGTACATTTTTTTCCGTTTTAATGCGAGCTGACTGAGATTTCCGGTAATTGCAAGGTAACATAAGATTGCTGAAAGTCCGAAAAGAACTCTATAAAAGATAATAGAACTGACAGACATATCTTTAAGCAACGACATGAAAATTCCGACGGTACCATAAATAATACAGGCAGTGAGTAATTCAAGGTAGTGTTTGGGGGCAGCAGTCATGTTATATTCAGGGGGTGCGAATGTATATATATTTTTAGTAAGATAACTGAAATTTCAGTGATATAACACTTAATAAAAAAAATGATACACTTAATAAAAAGTTGTTTTTTATTTAAGCGTATCGGGTCAATGTTTCGGAATATGCTATTATCAGGTCAGATTTCAGGATTTTTTCAGGCTGAGTACTATAAGCTGTCTGCTGCCGGTTCTATAGATAGTAAGCCCTTTTAACTCCTGCTTCCAGGCATAAATCAGAGCTTTTTCGATATCTTCCTTTCCGGTTTCTGCAGGCATATTAATAGTCTTGGAAATGCCTGCATGACAATGGCGTTGAAAAGCTGCTTGCATATCGATATGGGTCTTCCAGCGAATGTCAAGGGCTGACTTGAAGAGTAATTTCTCTTCTTGGCTCACTATTTTTAGATCTTTTACGTCCTGCAGAGTTCCATACGTGTAGATGTGTTCAAGTAGCCAGTAGTAATCAGGCTCTGAAAGCTTTGGCTTAAAGTGAGATTCGAAGAACGGATGGACAATCATGAAATCTTTTCCTGCTGTCCGGGCGCGTCTGTAAACCCAGCTGAATACGGGCTCAATACCCGCAGAGCAGCCGGCAAGAATACTGATAGTGCCTGTCGGGGCAATTGCAGTCAATGTAGCATTCCTTATAGGGAGTTCCCATATAGAGTTTTCATATTCGGGAAAAGGTCCCTTTTCTGCCGCAAGTTTTCTTGATTCCCGGATTGCAGCCCAGTTAATTTGCTCCATGATTTTTCCTGCAAGCTCGATAGCTTCTATTGAATCATAAGGGAGATTTAATTTCAAAAGCATGTCATGAAAACCCATGACTCCAAGCCCCACTTTTCTGGTCTTTCGGGTTGTCTCCTCAATTTTCGGGACCGGATAAACATTTACATCGATTTCATTATCCAGAAAGCGGACGGCTTTTTTGACAGTTTCCCTTAGATAGTCCCAGTGTATTTTCCTGTTCTTAACAAAAAGGGAAAGATTAATGCTGCCCAGGTTGCAGGATTCAAAAGGCAGGAGTGGCTCTTCCCCACAGGGGTTTGTTGCTGAGATATTACCGAGTGCAGGTGTGAAATTATCCCTGTTTATGCGGTCATAAAAAAGAACTCCAGGTTCCCCGTTTTTCCAAATTCCTTCGACAATTGCGGAAAAGATCTTTCCGACCTTTGTCCCTGTTTCTGGATTCCATACATGATCCATTCTGCCCTCGGCAGCCAGGCTCATGAAAGCATCAGGCACCATAACAGAGATATTAAAGTTGCTTAAAGAGCCCTCCGTATTTTTTGCCCTGATAAAAGGAATAATGTCATTATGAGAAACATCGAGGATTCCCATATTGGCTCCTCTTCTCCTTCCAAACCGTTTTACAATCTCAGTCGCCTCGTTGAATAGTCCCATTAAAACAACAGGACCACTAGCATTACCGGCACCTGAAATACCGACATAACCATCTGGCCTAATCTTAGAGAAATCAAACCCTGTACCGCCCCCGGTCTTCTGTATCAGGGCAGCGATCTTGACAGAATCAAATATTTCTTCTATATCGTCCTCCACAGGTATGACAAAACAGGCAGAAAGTTGCCCTGAAGCTGTCCCTGCATTCATAAGGGTCGGAGAGCTTGGGAGAAAGACTTTGCTGACCATAAGGTTATGAAATTCGATATATTCTTCCGGGGTTGTTGAGATTGCTTTCGCCACTCTCTCACAGATATCTTCCCAATTCTTCTCCCCTTCCCCCAGATACCTGGACTTAAGGGTCTCAGCTGCCAGCAGATCCAATCCTTTTTCAGTCTCCAGCAAAAGAATCATTCCCCCCTAATATCAGTAATTTTTAACAGAATATCCCTATGAATACTTAATATTTCACTGAAAATACGTTACTTTCCTTATTTAGCGGGATTTTTTATCATCTTATCCGAAGACCCAATCAGGAAGCATGATCAGAAATAATAGTACTACAGAAGATCCGGGCTAAAAATTTAAAACATGATTTTTGAATTTTAAAGAAAAATAAGAATTAAAATAAATAAGAATTAAAATAAATAAGAATTAGAATGAGGATATAAAAATTGAAAAAAGAAAAAGGTCTGCTTAAATTTCAGACCAGTTCAGCTTTCACGATTTTAACTTCTGTTTTAGGGCGGTCTTGCCGGTCTGTTTTTACTTTACCCATTGCATCGACAACTTCCATGCCTTCTACAACTTTTCCGAAAACAGGATGCATTTTGTCAAGGTAATTGTTGTTTACAAGGTTAATGAAGAACTGGCTACCACCTGTATTCGGGCCTGCATTTGCCATCGAAAGAGTGCCCCTGTCATTTTTGTTGTTTTTTGTAAATTCGTCAGGAATTTTATAACCTGGACCACCCATGCCTGTTCCTGTCGGGTCTCCGCCCTGGATCATGAATTTGTCAATAATTCTATGGAAAATCACGCCATCATAAAAGCCCTGGTCTACAAGTTTTGCAAAGTTTCCTGCCGTAATCGGCATGTCTTCAAACAGTTCAATAGTGATGTCACCCATAGTGGTATGCAAGACCACTTTCTTTCCCTTCCATACAGCCATTTCTGTTCCTCTTTCGATCTTTTAATCAGATTTTTATGTGTGCCTGTCTTTTTGTCGGCTTTGTGCACTCTATGCTCGCCTTACATGTAAATGCTTCGCCACCCGANNTTGCGCCTCGGGAGTACGCGGTCCTTTTCGCCCCGAATTGCGCCTCGGGAGTACGCGGTCCTTTTCGCTACGCTCAAGAGGACTAGTTGATGGATTGAACCAGTGAGCTTCTTTCAGGAAAAATAACATAAAGAGTCATTAGTTTTTTCTTAGTTCCAGCTGTCTTCATCAGTTCTCAGTCCTTTTTGCTGTCCTCAGGCTGGAAAGAGTCTGAACTTCGGGCATTTCAGGAGAAAAGACCAGTGGTATGAAGTGTTTTAATTATTGACTATTGTTCAGGAATTGAGATGCCCGATAGATTCATTTATAGTGTATTTGTGGAAAGTAATTGAAAAGAGGATGTTAAATATTTGAAAAATATTCGTTTCTAGTTAATATAAATCAAAAAATATAATTAGGCTTTATGCAAATATATAAATTTTTGAGCGGGATAGAGATAGGTTTTAGTCTTACAGTCAACTTAGCATATTATTTTTTAAACTTTTAATGTAATGCTTGATTTGATTTAATCAAGAGTGTAAAAAATATCTTAAATTCAGGCATTTTATTGACCTTTATACATGTATACTTACGATATTATTTTATAGAAATCCTTGAGTTTTTATAGGCATCTTGGCTTATTATTAAATAGGGGAGAAAGCAGGTTAAATTTTATCAAATTACGTCAGGTTACGTTAAGTTTCAATTAATAGTTCCGACAAACGATAGTGGGGGAGATTGTTATGGAAAGGCATCAGGCTCTTTATCTGTGGGCAGCCGCAGGCCTCTTCATCATTCTGGCCATATTTCCGGCATCAGCCAGCACGGCTATGGGAAATAAAATTGGAAATGAAACAGAGGAAATAAATTTAACCGAGTATTCAACGGCTTCATATAATGAGACCGGAGTCGTTGAGAACGAGCTGGGACTGGGATTTCAATTTCTTGGATCTCTGCTTCGCCTTCTTAGCCTCAACCTGAACCTTATAAATGAAACCCTTAGTGAGCGTTCTGAGGAATATCCTTTCCTGCAGCCGACAATAGAGGGAACGTCTACAGGTATAGTGACTGCCGACTCAGCGATCGTTTTTGTGGATGATCCCACAAATATGAGTAAGGCAAATAATACTATGCACACGTTCGACAGCACTATTTCGGATCTGAACACAAGCCTGGTGTACCCTCAGGATATGCTTGATGCTGCAAACGCAACCCTGGGCAGACCTGAAGCCACAACACCAATACTTGAGGAAATGTATAGAAANNTTTTATTTTAAAGTTACAGGCGGTTTATTGATTTGAAGGCAGTTAGCTAAAAGACAATTAACTTGCAGGCAGTTAACTTGAAAGCAGTTAATTTGGAAGTAGATAACTTGGAAATATTCTCTAAACTACCGGAATGATTTTGTTTTTGATAATAAATAAGACATTGCATACTCTTAGACATTGCATATCCTTAGGCATTGAATACTTTATTACAACCCCTTTGTTTCTCATGGAAAATTTTGAAATAGATATCATGTAAATATCAAAATAAATGCACCAATCTGCCAGCATAATTTCGGAAAGACGTTTTCCTATAAATACTGAGCATCTTTTATTGAATAACTTAATATTTTCTACAAAAATATCTTCGATTGCTTCAGGCAGATATAGATTTATCTTATACGGATTTACCTTTATACTCCGGCTTTTATGGTCAGGCTCCATAAACCCACCACAAACGTTCCTTATTGACTATTGCAGAAAAAGATAACTAAGAAAATAATAACCCCTTCATTTCTAGTGGAAAAATTTGATACAGATTTTTCTTAATTATCAAATTAAATTCCTAAACTCATAAAGCGTCGTTTGACAAATTTAAAACATTGTGCCATTTCCTATTTCCTTCTGCTTCTTTTTTGTGAAGAGTTTCCAGATAGACTGGTGAAGACAGTTTATCTGCATGTCTAAAAAATGGTTTTCGAAATTAAGAGAAGTACTTCTCAGATTTAATTAAACCTTGGGAGCAATAATGCACTTTTTTCCAAATTGCAGGCTAAGTACGGCATTTCTGCACGGAAAAGAATTGCCAGGAAATTCTTCACCGGGTTCGGTAAAACATATGGTTTGCAACCTGCCAGAATAATTCACCCGGCATTCTAATTGTTTACTTTTTAAACTCTCATCTTCGTCCAAAACCTATATATATCAAGTGCAGTATTAGACATTGTTGTACACAAATATACACCAGTGATAAATAATGCACGATTCAATCCTCCATATCCTCAACACAACAAAGACCCGGATAGAAGCTTTTGGGCCAGATATATATAAAGAAGGAACTCAACCTCAGTTCCAGAAAAGGGATTTTATTGCCGCTGTGGCAGCTGCACGGGCAGAGGGCAGGGCTCCTGTAATTGCAGAGGTAAAGCCTGCATCTCCGGGAAAGAGTTTTAGAGAAATTCCGCCGGCAATAGCTGCCGAGCTTGCATGGGAAATGGAGGAAGCCGGAGCTATTGCAATTTCCGTCCTTACCGAGCCTGGCGTGTTTAGGGGTTCGCTCGAAAACCTGATNNTAATAGGGATCAACAACCGGAATTTCGAGACCCTTAAAATCGACCTGGCTACTACAGAAGAACTTGCACCGCTTATCCGTGAATATGACCTTGAACACGGAACCAGCCACATCATCATAAGCGAAAGCGGGATGAACAGTCCCAAAGACGTCAGGAGAGTAATGCAGGCAGGGGCGGATGCTGTACTTATAGGGTCCGCACTAATGGAAAGCGACTCTGTTTTTGAAAAAACTAAAGAATTTGTCCAGAGCTTTTGCTGGCGCTAATAACTGCTTTTCTTAGACTTTAAGGAGTTTTCAGCCTGTGAAGAGCAGGTTGAAAAGTCCATTTTCATTTCAGAACTGAGGATAGAACCAAGAATATAATTCTGATTCATAAATCACGACTGAAAAGACCGGGAATCAAAAACTAAAATCAACAAAATCAGGGAGTAATCAAATTGATAGGGACCACAACTTCAGAATTGCAGGTGAAAGGAAAGTATGGAAAATACGGAGGACAGTACGTACCGGAAGTCCTCATGCCGGCGCTGGAAGAAGNNGACTCTGAATTCCTTTCAGAACTTGACCATTACCTCAGGGACTTTGCAGGCAGAGAAACCCCTCTTTACCTTGCCAGGAACCTGAGCAAAAAATACGGGACAAAGGTTTACCTTAAAAGGGAAGACCTCGTGCACGGAGGAGCCCACAAGTTAAACAACGCTATCGGGCAGGCTCTTCTTGCAAAGTATATGGGAAAAACCAGGCTGATTGCCGAAACCGGTGCTGGGCAGCACGGGACTGCAACAGCCATGGCAGGGGCAAACCTGGGGTTTGAAACTGTTGTTTACATGGGGGCAAAAGACGTCAAACGCCAGCAGATGAATGCATACAGAATGGAACTCATGGGCACTGAGGTAAAAGCTGTAGAGACCGGCTCAAAGACTCTCAAAGACGCAATCAATGAGGCTTTCAGGGACTGGGTCTCGAACATAGGAAACACGCATTACCTGATAGGTTCTGTAGTGGGCCCTCATCCCTATCCAATGATTGTAAGGGACTTCCAAAGCGTCATAGGACGCGAAGTAAAGGAGCAGGCAATGGAAAAAGAAGGCAGGCTACCTGATACGATTATTGCCTGTGCAGGCGGCGGGAGCAATGCCATGGGGATTTTCCATCCTTTTGTAGAAGACAGAGAGGTCAGGCTGATTGCAGTGGAAGCCGGAGGAAAAGCCCTGAAATGCACTGAAAAAGCAGCCCTTCATTCGGCTTCACTGTGTGCCGGAGAAGAAGGAATTCTGCACGGAGCAAGGACAAAAGTACTGCAGGACAAAAACGGGCAGATCCTTGAGTCAGAATCAGTATCGGCAGGGCTTGATTATTCAGGGG